>NZ_JBSFHA010000002.1:148521-265420 GCF_053596855.1 Streptomyces sp. NPDC001617 | reverse complement strand
GGCGGGCTTGCCGGGGGTTTCTGTGCCGGGTGTCGAGTTGCCTGGGGCGGGTTCTGGGGCGGGCTTGCCGGGGGTTTCTGTGCCGGGTGTCGAGTCGCCCGTGCCGGGCTCTGAAGCTGGCTCCCCGGGAGTTTCTGCGCCTGGCGTCGAGTCGCCTGGGGCGGGTTCTGGGGCGGGCTTGCCGGGGGTTTCTGTGCCGGGTGTCGAGTCGTCCGTGCCGGGCTCTGAAGCTGGCTCCCCGGGAGTTTCTGCGCCTGGCGTCGAGTCGCCTGGGGCGGGTTCTGGGGCGGGCTTGCCGGGGCTTTCTGTGCCGGGTGTCGAGTCGCCTGGGGAGGGCCCTGAGGCGGCCTCCCGGGGAGCGTCTGCGGCTGCCGTCGGATCGGACCGCGCCGTGGGTCCTGCGGACGGAACGCTTGCGGAGGCTGAAGCGGGCCGGCCGGGTGACCCCGTTGCGGGTTCCTCGGATGGTCCTGGGCCTGGCGTGACAGCCGGGACCGGAGGTGCCGCGAGTGGGCCGGGGGCTGAAGCGGGTCGGTCAGGTGGGTCCGGGGTGGAGGCGGGCTCGCCGGGTGAGCGGGTCGCCGGTGCCGAGCCGGATCGGCAGGCCGGGGCTGAGAGTGACGCGGGTGATCCGATCGTCGACCCCAAGCCGGACCGGCAGGGCTGGGTAGCGGCCCGAGCCGAGGGTTACGCGGACAGGCCAGGTGCGGAGGCTGAGGCGGGACCGTCAGGTGGGCCTGCGGTGGGCTCCGGGGCGGGCTCGCCGGGCCAGTCCGTGACCGGTGCGGAACCGGACCGGCAGGGCTGGGCGGCGGCCGGGGGCGACGGAGACTGGTCCGGCGGGGCGGGGTCGGGCGCCCACCTGGGTTCGTCGGGCCGGTCGCCGCGAGGTGCCGAGGTAGGGCGGCCCGATGTTCCCCTCGGCGGATCCTCGACCCCCTCCGAGGCCGAGTCGCCACCCGGCGCCCCGCACGACGCCTCCGTAATGGACTCCACACCGGCAACAGAGCCTGAGTCCCCGGGCCGGTCCGAGTTTGGGCGGTCGGTGGGTGCCGCGGCCGCGTCCGGTGCTGGAGTCGTGTCGGGTTCCGAGTCCGAGCCCGAGTCCCCGGGCCGTTCCGACCATGAGCGGCCCGTGAGCACCGGAGCCGCCCCCGGTTCCGACGCTGCGTCCGCCCCCACCCCGCCTCCCGCGCCGCAGCCGTCCGAAGCGGCGTCTCCGTCCGACTCGGCCCCTCCCTTCCCCTGGACCCCGTCCGAGGCACCGACCCCGTCCTACCTGGGCACCCGCCTCGTACGCGCCGCACGCGACCCCCGCCGACCGGACCCCGTGGAGGACACACCACCCCAGGAGCAGCCACCCACCCAGGACTTCAGCCGACGCCGAACAGCCACCCCACACCCCACGCCCGGCCAGGACGCACCCCAAGAAACACCGACGTCATCACCGGCACCACCGACCGACGTCCCATCCCCATCGACGTCACAGTCAGCCGCTTCTACGGCGTCCAGCGCACCGTCCGCCACCCCCGCCGCATCCACGTCACCGCCCGCACCCCCCGACACATCCGCCACGCCCGCGCTCTCACCGGCGGCCTCCGCCACGCCCACGCGCTCGCCGGAGGCACCCGCCACATCCACTCCGCCCCACCCCGCGCCCCCACAGTCACCCCCCACCTCCAACGCCTCCACCGAAGTCCCCTCCGAACTCCGCTCCGAGGTCCGTTCCGAGAGCCCGTCGGCCGCCATCGCGCACCCGGCCACCCCGAGTCCCGCACACCCCACCGCCCCCAACCCCACGCAACCCTCCTCCACCCCTCGCCACGCCGGCATCTCCCTCATCCGAGCCCAGGCAGTGACCCAGCCTCGCCCCATCCGGGAAAACGGCGCCGCCCCTCAGCGCACCCCACACCCCCCGCAGAACCCGCCGGCCCCCCGCCCCAACCTCGGCCCCCACCCCCACCGCACCCTCCAGGCCGAACCCCTCGGCCCCACGACCCCCGCCCCTCCTCGCCGCCCCCGCCGCCGCACCGCACTCCTCGCCGGTATCGGCCTGCTCACCGCCGTCGGAGCCGTCGTCGCGGCGGTGCTCTTCTCGCACTCCGGCTCACCCGACGACAACAAGGCCGGTTCCTCGGCCTCCTCCACCTCTCCGACCTCCTCCGCCCCCACGGTCGAAGGCACTTCCAGGCCCCCCAGCCCCCCGCCGGGCACCGTCAACGAGTCCGGTCTGTTCAGCTGGGTGCCGCCCAAGGGCTGGAAGCGGACGGTGTTGAGCGGTTCGTCGGTGCAGTACACGTCGCCCGACGGCAACCAGGAGATCGTCGGCCGGGCCAGCTTGGCGACCAAGGGGACCACCCTCCTGGAGAACTGGCAGCAGGAGGAGGCCAAGCACACCAGCAAGGGCGCGGGCTACCAGCGGATCCGGCTGCGGGAGACCACCTTCAAGGGCCGTCCCGCGGTCGTCTGGGAGTACCTGGTCGACGTCCAGGGCGCCCCCTGGCACACCCGCCTCCTCGGCTTCCGCGAGGGAAAGATGTCGTACGAGATCAGCACCTGGTACCGGCCGGACGCCGAGTCCACGGCCCTCCCGGTCTACGACAAGGTCAAGGACACCTTCACCCCGCAGTGAGGCCACCACCCCGGGCTGCCGCCCCGAAACAGCCATGTCACACTCAAAGCCATGCGCGTGTATATCGGCTCCGACCATGCCGGCTTCGAACTCAAGAACCACCTCGTCGAGTGGCTCAAGGCGGCAGGCCACGACCCCGTCGACTGCGGCCCGCACATCTACGACGCCCAGGACGACTACCCGCCCTTCTGCCTCCGCGCCGCCGAGAAGGCGGCCGCGGACCCCGACTCCCTCGGCGTCGTGATCGGCGGCTCCGGCAACGGCGAGCAGATCGCGGCGAACAAGGTGAAGGGCGTGCGAGCCGCTCTCGCGTGGAGCGAGGAGACGGCGTCCCTGGGGCGCCAGCACAACAACGCCAACGTCGTCGCGGTGGGCGGGCGCATGCACACGACGGAGGAGGCGACGAAGTTCGTCGAGATCTTCCTGAACACGCCGTTCTCCGGTGACGAGCGCCACATCCGCCGCATCGACATGCTCGCGGACTATGAGACGACGGGCGAGCTGCCCCCGATCCCGGCGCACCACCCGCAGCAGGACTGAGCCGATCGCCCGGGGGGGGGCTGGGAAAGGAACAGGCACCGTGCCAGAGGGGCACACGATTCACCGGCTGGCGTCGGACTACGCCGACCGCTTCTCCGGCACGACACCACGGGTGACCAGCCCCCAGGGCAAGTTCTCCGACGCCGCCGCGCTTCTGAACGGCGCCGAACTCACCCGCACCGAGGCCCACGGCAAGCACCTCTTCCTCGGCTTCCGCGACACGGACTGGGTCCACATCCACCTCGGCCTCTTCGGCAAGGTCGACTTCGGCGCCGCCCCGCCGCCCCCGCCCACGGACACGGTCCGGCTGCGCCTCGCGAACGACACGTCGTACGTCGATCTGCGCGGCCCGACGACCTGCGCCCTCATCACGGACGCCGAGAAGCACGCCATACATGGCCGACTGGGTCCCGACCCACTGCGTGAGGACGCCGATCCGCGGGCGGCGTACCGGCGGATCTCCCGCAGTCGTACGACGGTCGCCGCGCTCCTCATGGACCAGAAGGTGATCGCGGGCGTCGGCAACGTCTACCGCGCCGAGGTCCTCTTCCGGCACGGCATCGACCCGTATCGCCCCGGCAAGGACGTCACCCCGGCCGAGTGGGACCTGATCTGGGCGGACCTCGTCGCGCTGATGCACGAAGGCGTCCGCAACAACCGCATCGACACCGTCCGGCCGGAGCACACCCCCGAGACGATGGGCCGCCCGCCGCGCGTCGACGACCACGGCGGCGAGGTCTACGTCTACCGCCGGGCCACCCTGCCCTGCCACATCTGCGGCGGCGAGATCCGCACCGCCGATCTTGCCGCCCGCAATCTGTTCTGGTGCCCCAACTGCCAGAAACGGTGACCTAGAAGCCGTGCGGCAGCCACGGCGCCACCGCGGACCCGAAGGCCAACGACGCCTCCGCGAGCGCGCCCTGGCGCAGTTCCCGTACTCGGCCGGCAGTCGCGAGTGCGTCGAGGGTCACCCCGCCGAGATACGCCGAGCCCAACTCCCGTACGGACAGGGCGAGATCGGCCGGATCCTCGGTGCGTTCACAGGACGCCCCCTTCGGGTCGCCGGTCAGCCGCCAACGCCCGCTGTTCCAGGGGCAGAAGGCGTCCTCGACCTCCACCACCATGTCCACCGGCGCCTGGTAGGTGCGGGCCTCGAGTGCGGCCGCGACATCCACCAGTCGTACGTGGAGCGAGTCCCGTATCCGCAGCGCGCACCGCCGGATGTCGGACACCATGTACTGCCAGGCCTCGTCCAGTGGCCGCGACCCCACGCTCAGCGTCGACGTCAGGTCGATCTCGAACAGGAAGCGCCACAGCGCGGCGTGCGCCGCCGGGTCCAGCGCGTCCACCTTCTGCGTCATCACCGTGCCCTTGGCCCCGGCCGGCTCCCAGTCCGCCTTGATCCGGAAGCGCGCGTACCCGACGACCCGGCCGTCCCGCTCCGCGAGCACGCACTGCAGCGGCGACGCACCGCCCCGGTCGCTCTCCGGGTCGAGCACCCCCAGCCGCTCCCAGCCCGGGGCCCGCACCAGCATCCCCGGCCGCCGCGGCACCAGTTGGGCGTACACCGCCTCGCAGGCGTCGAGCACCTCGGCCGGTTCCGCGTACCTGAGGCGTACGTCGTCGGTGCC
This sequence comes from Streptomyces sp. NPDC001617, assembly GCF_053596855.1. Taxonomy (NCBI): domain Bacteria; kingdom Bacillati; phylum Actinomycetota; class Actinomycetes; order Kitasatosporales; family Streptomycetaceae; genus Streptomyces; species Streptomyces sp. NPDC001617. The sequence goes on along the minus strand of NZ_JBSFHA010000002.1, from coordinate 260,617 downwards.
GGGCGGCACGGTCAGCCGGACGCGGGTCGTGTCGATCTCGGCGTTCACGTGGTACGTCCCGACGCCGTAGCCGAACCGGCCGTAGATCCCGGGCTCGGAGGCCGTCAGCACGGCCAGCGGCTCGCCCCAGGACCGTACGTCGTCCAACTGCCGCCGCATCATGGACGTCAGGAGGCCGCGCCGCCGGTGCGTGGCGGCCACGCCGACCATGGTCACGCCGGCGGCCGGCACCGCGGCCCCGCCGGGTACGGTCAGCCGGAACGAGAACGCGCTCGCCGTGCCGACACAGGCGTCACCGTCCCAGGCGCCGATGGATCGTTCCGTCTCGGTCAGATCGCGCCACAACGCCCGCTCCTCGGTCGACTCCGGAACCCCGCCGAACGCGCGGAGCAGGTTGTCGTACCACTCGTCCCATTCGTCCTGTGCGAGTACCCGCAAGTCAGTCCCCATGAAACATGCCTACCAGGGCATTGCGGGACGAGCGAGGGAATTTCTCTTTGGCGGCGACGAAGCGGCCGCTCGTGAAGTTCACTGTGAAGTTGAACCTCGGACGGGGGACAAGTGGGACCTCCCGTGCCAAGCAGCTGGTCCGATGGATAGGGTCCCGAACTAATGGCAGCAGGACGAGAGCGGCGCGCGGAAGCCGAGACGTTCACGGCCCGGTTGAAGATGCAATGGCACCGGGCCCGCGTCGGCGTGCGCAGAAGCGCCGTGGACTACTTCCGGGGCGACGGCTCGGAGTGGATCGCGCTGGGCCTGCTGCTCCTCACCATCCCGGTGATCGCGGCCGTGACCCTGGCCAACTCGGTGTGGTGCTCCCCCGCCGCGCTGGTCATCCCGATCGTCGCGGGCGGCCTGCTGCTGCGCCCGGCGAGCCTGCTCGGCCTGTACGCGGCGGCGGCGACCGCGCTGATCGTGGAGTCGGTGCAGCTCGGGCCGTACACCGAGGGGCCCTCGCGGGTCACCCCGGGCGTGGTCCTGGTGGTCGCCGCCTGTGGCTTCTTCGGGCTGCTGGTGGCGCAGTTCCGCAGCCGGGTCGGCGTGCCCTGGCGGCGTGGCGGCACCATGCTGTTCGACCTGCGCGAACGCATCCGCGTCCAGAGCAAGTTGCCGAAGCTGCCGGACGGTTGGCACCGCGAGATGGCGCTGCGCCCGGCGGGCGGCCAGTCCTTCTCCGGCGACTTCGTGGTGGCGTCCCGTACGAACGGGGGGCGCACGCTGGAGGTCGTGCTGACGGACGTCTCAGGCAAGGGCATGGACGCGGGTTCGCGCGCCCTGCTGCTGTCCGGCGCCTTCGGCGGTCTGCTGGGCTCCCTGCCCCCCCACGCGTTCCTCCCGGCGGCCAACGGCTATCTGCTCCGCCAGGACTGGGACGAGGGCTTCGCGACCTCCATCCACCTCGTCCTGGACCTCGACTCCGGCGACTACGAGCTCTACTCCGCGGGCCATCCGCCGGGACTCCAACTCAGCGCGGGCAGCGGACGCTGGGAGGAGAAGCCGGCCGAAGGGCCGTTGCTGGGTGTGTACGACGGCGCCCAATTCGACCCTGTGAAGGGCTCGCTCCGCCCCGGAGACGTGTTGATGCTGTTCACGGACGGTCTGGTGGAGACCTCCGACCGCGACATCGTCGAGGGCATCGACCGTCTGACCGGGGAGGCCGACCGGTATGTGGCCGGCGGTTTCCACGGCGCCGCCTGGCATCTCATCGAGGCGGTCGCGAAGGACGTCAACGACGACCGGGCGCTGCTGCTGATCTGCCGTGAGGGCCCGACGGCGACCGCGGCCCGCTGAGCCGTCGGGTCTGCCCCCGGCGGGGCTCCCAGGTGGGGTTCACCCCCACCCCGATCCGCCGGCCGCCCTCATCGCTCAACCCTGGGCGGCTTCGCGGCCGTCGCCGCCGTCAACACCCTGGTGATGACCGTCCTCGACCGCCGCCGCGAACGCGGCACCCTCCGCCTCATCGGCTCCCCCCGCCGCCGGGTGCTGCGCATGGCGGCGGCGACCCCTCCGGCCCGAGCGGCACTCCGCAAGGAGACACTGGAGGAATGACAGAAGAGAAGGAGTGGTCGCTGCTCGACGTCGAACGCATCGCCCGCACCGCCCACGCGGACCAGACCGACAAGGCCGGGCGGCCGTACGCCGAGCATCTTCAGGCCGTCGCCGAGGGCGTACGCGCACGGGGCGGCGACGACGAGCAGATCGCGGCGGCCTGGCTGCACGACGCCGTCGAGGACGACGCGCTGTCCGAACGGTGGCTGGAGGAGGCCGCGCTGAGCCGCCGTACGAAGGACATCGTGCTCGCGGTCACCAAGCGCGCGGGGGAAGCGCCCGAGGCGTACGCGGGGCGCGTTCTGGCCACGCCCGGCGCGCTGCTGGTCAAGGAGGCGGACCTGGCGCACAACGCCGACCCGGCCCGCCTCGCCCGCCTCGACGACGCGGCCACCCGCACACGACTGACCGAGAAGTACGCACGCATGCGCGCACTTCTCGGTCTGGAGTGACAGCAGCGGCTAGGCGTTGGCCAGTTCGCGCCGACGGGCCTTTTCGGCCTTTTCCCGCTCCCGCGCCACCTCTGCCGGGTCGCGCTTGAACGCCCACTTCATCTCCGGCTCCATCGCGAACCTGAACACCCGCTGCACCGGCTTGGTGCACAGCACGGTGACCACGGCGGCCGCGACGACCGTCACAAGGATCTCGCCGAGCGGCCGGCGCATCCAGCCGTGGTCGAACCAGCCGTAGAAGTCACCGGCCTTGACCACGAAACCGTGCAGCAGGTAGCCGTACAGCGTGCCCGCGCCGAGCGCCGTGAACCACATCCTCCGGCGCGGCACCCAGGCGAAGAAGCAGGCCGTCAGCAACAGCGAGCAGCCGAAGAGGGCGAGCGCCATGACCGGCCCGGACCACCAGGGCGCAGCCAACTCCTGGGCGGCGTCCCGGTGGTAGAACCAGGCGGTGTTCATCCGCGGCACCGCCCACCAGCCGACGACGAGCGCGGTCGCGAAGATCGGCACCGACGCGATCCGCATCTTCCGGGTGCGCACCATCCGGAAGTGCTCGGGCTTCATGCACAGACCCAGCACGAAGTACGGCAGGAACTGCAGGACGCGCTGCAGGTCGAGGTCGTCGCCGATCTCCGGCGAGACGCTGGCCAGCATGGCGATGCCGAGCGCGAGCGGCAGCGGCCAGCGGGCGATCCTCCACAGCGGGGTGGTCAACCGCCAGATGAACAGGGCGACCAGGAACCAGGTGAGGTACCACGGGTCGAGCAGGGTGATGGCCATGCCGGGGTCGTGGTCGCCGTAGCGCTTGAAGAGGGAGTACGCCGTCTCGAACACGACGTACGGCACGAGGACACCGGTGACCAGCCGCCGGAGCCGGTCGGGACGCATGTCGAAACTGCGGCTGAAGTAGCCGGAGATGATGATGAACGCCGGCATGTGGAAGGTGTACACGACGGTGTACACGCCCTCCAGGACGCGGCTGTCGCCCTTCAGCGGCTCCCAGGAGTGGGCCATGGCCACGAGCACGATCGCCAGGTACTTGGCGTTGTCGAAGAAGGAGTCACGCTGCTTGCCGGTTCTGTCCGGTTGCCCGCTCTGCGGTGAACGCGGACTCGGCACTCCGGGAGCCGGCGACTGTGCCGGGGGGAGCGGCGTTCTGTGCTGACCGGGGGGCGAGGCGGCGTGAAACATCTGAGGCACCCTAGCGTCGTCTGTGGGTTTTCGTAAAACCGTCCTGGTCATTCCTGCTTATGGCCTGCTTATGGGCTTCGAGTGCCCATGAATGGGGGAAGTTGACATCATCATCTGCTGGTCATATGCACCATTTAGTCAGGAAGAATCAGGACAACTAGGCTCAGATCGCCCCGACTTTGATGTGTCTGTGACGACAATTCGAATTAGCTGCGAACGCGTTGTGTGGAGACGGCAACGACCCCGTCGAATTCCCCGTGCGGGTGCCGTCTCGAATTGCCTTGCGGGCGGCGGGGGTTGGGGGCGGCGGCGCGGGCGGCGACGGCATGGTTCCGGCAAAGGTGCGGCACAGGTGTGTGGATGATGTCCCACCGGCCGCATACGTGGGGCCGGTTGGTGGCACGATGGTTCTGGCGGGGGTGCGCGGGGCCTGGCACCCCCGGGCCGGGAGAGCGGACCGACCGTAGGGTGTGATCAGTTGTGGCCATTTCACTGTCAGTGGTGCTGCTGTTGGCGATCATCCTGGTGGTGTTGATCCGGGGAGGCTCCATCAAGGCCGGCCCGGCGATCGTCGCGATCCTGTTCGGCTTCTTCCTCGCCTCGACGGGCATGGCCCCATCGATCAACCGCTTCCTGAACTCGATAGCGGAGACGATCAACTCGATCAGCTTCTGACCTCGGGCGCGCCGATGACTCTCTTGGCGCCGGCAGGCCTGCCGGTGTCGGCGGCGCTCACCTTCGGCGGGCTCGGCGACCGCCGCACCGGACGGCGTGCCCGGAGGCGTGCGTCCATGGGCAACGACGGAGAGCATCTCTCCCGGGTGAACCGGCGCAAGCGGTGAACCGAGCCCCATCGAACGAGTCAGGCCCAGGCGGGAGAGTGGATCTACTCTCCCGCCTGGGCCTGAGCCGTTACTGGAGCGGGCGACGGGAATCGAACCCGCGTAGCTAGTTTGGAAGATCGCGTATGCGGATGGGGCCTGAGCTGGCGAGACGCTGACCTGCCCGTTCCAAGGTCGCTCGCCGGCGTTCCCCGTTGTTCCCCGCTGGTTGCTGCTCGATCGGGCACGCTGGGGACACGGCCGCGCTCGCTCCGTGATCTACGACTCGCCCAAGTCTGGGACGCACATCATGCGGTGCGCCGGCGCTACAGGCTCGCCGGGCAGCGGATCGATTCCACGGACCCGTACGGCCACGATATCGGTCGTGATGCGGGACAGCCCCGGCAACCTCATCAGACGCCAGCGGAAGGGCTCTGGGACGTCCTTGGCGGGCATCTCCACGGTGGCGAGGCTGACCCATCGGTCGTACGTGGTCGGGTAGATCCGCACAAATGCGCCGCACTTGGGGCAAGTCGGAGGCTCGATCCATGACACGTCGTCGGGATCCGGGTCGGGCCTCGGGGGAGCGGTGGCTCCGTCGCTCATGGCCATCTCGTTCGCGAAGACGTTCCAGCACGCCTCGCAGAACCTGGCCATGAGATCGATCCGCCCGCGCTCGCGCACGGTGGGGCTCGTCACCCCGCAGCGATGGCATAAGTGCGTGTCGCGATCCTCTACCGCCCCCATGTGTTCGAGTGTGAGCGAATCTGACCGGATCGCAGTAGGTCGCAATTTGGCCTATTTAGCGGCAATGTGAGCGAGCGATGCTCCGGCGCGCAACGGGCACGACTGTCGGCCTGGTCTTGTGCGGCCTGCGGGTGCCCGGTACAACCGTTTCGTGACAAGCACTCCCAAGCTGAACGACCAGTGGACCAAGGACAAGGCTGGAGCCTTCCTGGCCGCCACAACCGGCCTCTTCTTCACTGACCCGCCAGCTCTCGAAACGACCAAGCAGTTGGTTCCGGACTACGCCCACACGGTCGCGTGGCTCGTCAGCTGCGCGGTTGCAGTCCTTGCTTACTGGGTCGGACTTGGGGTGATGAGGAAGCTCCCCTGACGGTTTCCTGTCCCCGCCTCGGCTTTGGACCTACCTTCACCCATCACTCTCCCCAGCTCCCATCCCGTCCGCCGTCGACCCACACACCGTGGAGCGGGCGTGGTTCATGGCGTCCAGGTGGAGCGCGCCACTGTACGAACGACCTGGACGCCATGGGCCGCGTCTGCTCGGCTCTGCCTGGGTTGATGGCGGTCGGGATGGGAGCTCCCCGCGCACGCCACTACGGACCCGCGGCCGCGAACGGCGCCCCCTCCATCCCGGTGCCGGCCGATCCCCCGCCGGAGGCATCGTTCTGACCGTGGCCTGCCCATTAGGGCTCTACCGTCCGGGCCGTAACATGCTTGCGGCCCCAGGGGCCAGGCCCCGGCGCCGAAGGCGCAGAGGGGCCAGGCCCAAGGGGCCAGCCCGCGCTTGCGCGGGCCCTTGATGAGGTAGAGAAACCTGTAACAGCTTGCGTTTGGCTACGCGTCGAAGTCGTACTCCAGGATGTAGGAAGCGGCATCGAGCGTCATTTCGTTGATCTCGACGGGGCGCCCTTCATCCGCGAATGCGGTCCGGCAAATGAGGATCACGGGCGTACCGGCGGAGATGCCCAACTGCGTCGCCTCATCCTTCGTGGGCATGCGAGAGCGGATCTCTTCGCGGAAGTGCACTGGCTTGTACCCGAGTTCGGCAAGGCGGGCATAGATTCCGCCGGCTCCCGGATCGGCCTGCGTGATCGCCGAGCCCGCAACCACTGAGGTGGGGAGATAGCTCGTGGCCAGCAGAACGGGCTTCTCATCCAGGACGTACCGCCTCCGCCGGACGCACACCGTCTCCTCGTCGGCCAGATCTAGCACGCGCCCAACGCCGTCCGGGGCGGCCTCTTGCGCGACCTCCACTTGATCTACCTGAAGCGTTCGGTTCTCCGTGTCGGCGGCCCAGATGGACTGGCCGCTGCCCCACTGCTCCTGTGAGAGCCGCTGGATGCCTCGGCGCCTCAGAGGGCGGAAGGACCGTACGAACACGCCGGCGCCCTTGCGTGACTCGGCAATGCCCTCGTCTTTGAGCACGCTCAGCGCTTGGCGGGCGGTCATGCGGGCCACTCCGTGGGTGGCCATGAGGTCGTTCTCTCCCGGAAGCCGATCACCGGGACCGTACTCGCCCGACTGGATCGCCTCGCGCAGAGAGTCCGCGATCCGCTGGTACTTCGGCCGACGGTCGTCGTCGGTGGTGGTCATTCGGGAGCCCTCCTCTCTTCTCTAGACAGCCTAGGCCATGGGTGTGGCGCCTGCTCTGTCGTGTAGCCACGATTCCGCTACAGCAACATCTCTAGACAGATTCTCTTGACGTCTCTAGAGACGTGTGTCTTACTGGAGATGTCTAGAGAGGTCGCGAACGGGTGGCCTCCGAGAACTGAGGGATGTGCTCATGCCGTCGTTCAAGATCGACACTTCGACTGCTGTGGTTTTCGTGGCGACCGCGCCGACGCCGAAGCTCGCGAACGCCAAGACGGGGGAGCGGGCGTTGGACCGGGAGACGGGCGCCGGCCTGTCGACGGTGGGCCTGCTGGTCTCGGACGAGGGGGAGGGGAACCTCTACCAGGTGACCATCCCGGAGACGGGTTACCCGGAGGGGCTGGCGCCGGGCATGCCGGTCACGGTCATCGGCCTGAAGGCGCGTGACTGGGAGAACGAGTTCAACGGCCAGAAGCGGCACGGGATCTCGTTCCGCGCGGTCGCTATCACCCCGGCGGCCTGATCATGGCCGACCTGACGACGTGGGCTGAGGCCACGGGGGTCATAGCGGGTGCCGGTGGTGTCGGCTATGCGAAGTACCGTGTGCCGCGCGCGTACTGGTCGATGGTCGGGCTGCCGGCCACGTGGGCCCGGTTCTCCTACTCGTACCGCTCGACGATGGATGTGTGCGGGCTGACGGTGCAGCCGTCGGGGCTGCGGGCGTTCATGGCCCGTAACGTCGCCCGTCGCGACGTGCAGCCGGTCGCGCCGAAGATCAGGGGCATCCGGGGCACGATGACCGGGCTGCGGGTGACGCTGCGGCTTCCGGCCGGCCTGGAACCGGCGGACGTGATCGCCTCCACGGAACGTCTGCGGCATGCCTGGGGTGTGCACGCGGTGCGGGTCGCGGTGACCAAGCCGGGGTTCGTGGAACTGCGGATGACCGGCTACGACGTGCTGCGCCGGGTGCGGATGCCGCGCAAGGCACAGCCTCATGACCTGGTCGTGCCGGTCGCGCTGCGGGATGACGGGACCGCGTTCGAGCGGGACTACCGCCAGGTCCCCATGGCGCTCACGCTGGGGGCGAACAACTCCGGCAAGTCCACCTTCCAGCGCAACCTGATCAAGGGGCTGGCGCAACTGCCGGTGGCCCTGGTCGGGATGGACTGCAAGCGCGGCGTCGAGCAGTCCGCGTACGCGCCCCGTTTGTCGGCGCTGGCGACCAACCCGGACGATGCCGCCTCGCTGGCCGATGTGCTGGTCGCGGAGATGGAAGACCGCTTCGACCTGCTGCACCTGCATGGCGTCTCGGACATCTGGGAGCTGCCGGAGGAGTTGCGGCCGGCGCCGATCGTGGTCCTGGTCGACGAGATCGCCGAACTCTTCCTGATCTCCCGCAAGGAGGACGAGGACCGGCGCACGCGGATCGTCACGGCGTTGATCCGGCTGGCGCAGATGGCCCGCGCGGTCGGGATCTACCTGGAGATCTGCGGGCAGCGCTTCGGCTCCGACCTCGGCAAAGGCGCGACGATGCTCCGTGCTCAGCTCACGGGCCGTGTGGTGCACCGGGTCAACGACAAGGAGACGGCCGAGATGGGGCTCAAGGATGTGGCCCCGACCGCCGTTGGGTCCGCGTGCGTGATCCCCGCGAACCGTCCGGGCGTGGCTGTGGCCACCGACGCGGGCGGCGGCTGGTGCCGCATCCGAACCCCGCAGATCTCTCGCGAGGAAGTCGCCGCGACCTGCCGTGACTTCGCTCACCTGGTGCCGGACCTGCCGTTCCTGGACGCCTTCAGGCCGCACGTCTCCGCCCCGCCCACCGACGCCGTGTCACTGGTCAAGTAGGGAGACCCCGCCATGAACCATTACCCGGACCGGGACGGGTTCGACCTGTCCCTGCACGAGCGCGACGACATGAACCGGCTCGGCTTCCTCTACGAGACCCTGAAGAACGATCTCCACGGCGGTCTGGCCCCGGACGCCTTCACTCTGGTCGTCCTCGGCGCCCCGGAAGCCGAGTGCATCGCCGGCATCAACGGCCAGTACCCGCCCGTCGGCCACGGCTACCCGCGACTGGACGAGGACGGCTGACCGCCATGGCCGCGACCAGGACCGCCGCGCCCGCCGAACCGGCGAAGTGCCCGACCTGCAAGGGCACCGGAGAGGTCTCCCGCCTCGTCCTCGTCGGCCGCAAGCGCCGTCCCGTCGGCCGGCAGACCGGCCTCTGCCTCACCTGCTTCGGCTCCGGCGAACCCCCGACCGACTGACCTCTGAAGGGAGGTGAGGACCATGGGCCGCACGCTCCGCGTGGACGCGGTGCTGATCCAAGCCGTCATCGCGGGTGCCCTGTCCTTCGCCCACCTGCACGACCTTGCCGAGGCGGCCGGACAGTCCGGCTGGAAGGCCTGGGCCTACCCGGTCTCCGTCGACCTGTTGATGGTCGCCGCATGGCGTCGGCTGCGTACCGCTCGCCGGGACCGCTCGGCTTGGACCTGGTTCGTCATCGCCCTGTCCGCCTCGCTCGGCGCCAACATCGCCACCGCCGGACTCCTCGACCTGACCGACGTGCCCGCGTGGCTGTCGATCCTGGTCGCCGGCTGGCCCGCGCTCGCCTTCCTCGGCGGCACTCTCCTCGTGCATTCGCCCGCTGAACCGGCCGTTGCCGCACAGCCTGTGGACGATGTGGCCGCGCCGGAAGTCGAGATGCACCGCACCGACGAACCCGCCCCGGACCCGGTGCCCGAACTGGCGCCCGCCACACCCGAGCCGACCCCGGTCGACGTACCGGCCGTGCCGGCCGCGCTGCTCGACCACGCCCGGAAGATCGCCGACGCGCACCATGCGGCCACCGGGTCCCCGATGCCCGCCAATGCCCTGTCGGCCCGGCTGCAACTGCCCGGCCCGATGGCGGACGCGATCGCCGCACACCTTCAACTCGCCTGATCTGAAAGGAAGTTCGCCCGTGACCGTCTACCGCCGCTTCCGTGACCGGCGCCGTATCGGCCCGGTCGAGGTCGCCACCTACAACGACCACCGTGGCCGCGAGAAGCATGCCGCCGCCTGCACCGCCCCCGGCTGCGGCTTCTCCGCCGACTACACCGACCGCGCCGCCGCCGAACTCGCCGCCAACACCCACCGCTGCACGGTCTAGAAGGGAGAACCCGCGTCATGGACGTTCCGCTCTGGCTCGCCGTGATCGTCGTCGGATGGCTCGGCGTCAAGCTCACCCGTCCGCCCGTCTGGCTCGTGGTCCTGCTCCTGCTCGGCGGCTACCTCATCGCCGGCAGCTTCCTCGGCCCCGCCGTCGGCTCCCTCGTCAAGTAACCCGCTTCCGAAGGGACAACACCCGTGTTCACCCCGAAGTACCCACCCCCCGACACCGCCCCGCCGGCTGCCACGGTCCTTCCGGCTCCGGCCCCCGGCGCCAACGCTCCTGCCCCGGCCCCGGTCGCCGCTGCGGTCTCGAACCGGCCCACGATCCAGGTCACCCCCGGCACCGTCCTCGTCCTCGTCGGCGGCGGCACCGCCGTCGTCCTCGTCGTCGGCGCGGTCCTGGTCTCCCTGCTCCTCGCGGTCGCCATCACCGGCGTCTCCGTGGCCGTGACCGCCGTCGTCCTCCGGTCGCTCCTCAACCAGGAAAGGAAGCACTGACATGCCCCTCTTCCGCAACCCCGTCAAGGCTGACCGCGAACTGACTCAGAAGATGCTCGACGACATCGGCGTAGACCTGATCGCCGGCAAGTCCGACGACTTCACCCACATCGTCACCGGCTCGTTGGTCGCCACGGCCAACGCCCAGGGCTTGGCCGACGACTGCGGGGACCCCGACGCCTATCCGCCCGCCGGCCACGGCTACTCCCGCCGCCGTTGAGCGGCCCCCGGGGCGGCTCTCTCGCCAAAGAACCGCCGCCCCGGGCGCCTGGACCACTTCCAGATCCAACGGACCCGAAAGGGCTGCCTCATCATGCCTCAGCACGTCTCGAACACGCCCGTCTGCCGCGACTGCGACGGCTTCGCCACCGCCGCCATCGACACCGGTACCCGGCACCCCGACGGCTCGCGCGTCACCCTCCGCGTCACCTGCCCGGCCTGCCGGGGCACGGGGCACACCCATCGCGCCGCCCTCGTCCGGATCGGGAGGTGACGACGTGAAGCGTCTGACCACCTCGGCCCACATCGAGCCGGACACCCGTTTCCGCGTCACGCCGTTCGCGGACCGCGTCAACCCCTTCGTCAGCCTCCGTATCGAGGGCGACACGGTCGAGATCGCGCTACTCGCCTCCCCCGGCACCTCGCAGGTCCTGCGCGCCCTCGCCGCTGCGGCGACCGAAGCCGCCGGCGCCCTGGACGCCCTCACCTCCGACGAGCCGGAGGTGACTGGCCGTGGCTGACCTCACCCCGACCCCGGAGCGTCCGGGCCTGCACGTCAGCAAGCCGTCTCCGAACACCCCCGCCACCGCATCGGCGGTCTGCCACTGCGGCGCAAGCGCCACCGCCAAGGGCGACGACCAGGTCAAGGCCCTCGTTGAGGGCTACACCGCCCACCACGGCCCCGCACACGGACGGGGGCGCCGGTGACCGACACCGCCACCCTGGCGGGCCTCGATGCGGCCACCCTCACCGACGTGCTGAGGGTGGCCAACTCGGCCCACTTCGACCGCTGGCAAGAACAGATCAAGCGCACCGGCGGCTGCTCCGACCCGATCCGCCTCACCGGCGGCACCAAGACGATCGACCCGGCGACCAGGACCGTCCTCCACGCGTACACGACCGAGACCGAGCCGGGCGGCATGCTCCGCATCGCCTGCGGCAACCGGCGTGCTTCCCGCTGCCCGGCCTGCGCCTGGACCTACGCCGGCGACACCTACCACCTCATCCGCGCCGGCCTCGTCGGCGACCCCGACAAGGGCACCCCGTACACGATCCGGGATCACCCCCGCGTCTTCGCCACCCTCACCGCGCCCTCGTTCGGCCCGGTCCACAACCGGCCCGGAAACCGGCCCTGCCGCTGCGGCATCCGCCACGGCGAGGACGCGCCCGAACTCGGCACCCCGCTCGACCCCGAGTCGTACGACTACGCGGGCGCGGTTCTGTGGAACAACCACGCCTCCGACCTGTGGCGCTACTTCACGATCTACCTCCGCCGCGAGATCGCCAAGCGCGCCGGGCTCACCCAGAAGGACGCCCGGGAACAGTCCCGCGTCTCCTTCGGCAAGGTCGCCGAGTACCAAAAGCGCGGGGCCGTGCACTTCCACGCGGTGATCCGCTTCGACGGACCGGACGGGCCCGACGATCCGCCCCCGGCCTGGGCCACCCTCGACCTGCTCACCGACTCGATCCGCGCCGCTGCCGCCCGCGTCGCGGTCGACGTACCACCGGCCCGATACCAGCCGGACCCAGACCAACCGGCCATCATGCAACCGGCCCGCACCCTGGGCTGGGGCACACAGCTCGACGTCCAGCCGATCGGCGCCTTCGGCCACGGCGAAGAGATCACCGAAGCTGCCGTGGCCTCCTACGTCGCCAAGTACGCCACCAAAGCAGCCGAGACCACCGGCACCGTCGACCGCCGCATCGGCAACAAAGAGGCCCTGGTCCTGCTCGGCGTGCCCGATCACCCTGCCCGACTGATCGCCGCGTGCCTCGACCTGCACGCGCTCTACCCGGACCGGAAGCTGCGCGACTGGGCTCACATGCTCGGCTTCCGGGGCCACTTCTCCACCAAGTCGCGCCGCTACTCGACCACCCTCGGCGCCCTTCGCCAGGTCCGCGCCGACTACCGCGCCGCCCAGCAACGCCAAGCCCTCGGCCTGCCCGACCCCGACACCGACCCGGAGGCAACCACGCTCACCCTCGCCCACTGGACCTACGCCGGCCACGGCCACACCCCCGGCGAATCCTGGCTCGCCGCCAACATCCGCCGGGACATCCAGCACAACCGCGAGATCGCCCGCGAGGAACTACCCGCCCTGCTCGAACTCGAAGGAGCCGCCGCATGACTGATCGTTTGCTGACGGTGGCTGAGGTCGCCGTTCGACTCGGGACCTGGAAGGAGAGCGGGGAGCGTTTCCCGCGTCGGCTGATCGAAGAGCGCCGGATCGCCTTCGTCAAGGTTGGCCGCTACGTCCGGATCAAGGAGAGCGTTGTCGAGGCGTTCATAGAGGCCAACACCGTGCAGCCGCGTCGACGTGGCGCCGGCCTTCGGGCGGTGGCTGCCTGATGGCTGGCAAACGTCGGCAGTTCGGCCGGGTCCGCAAGCTTCCGTCCGGTCGTTTCCAGGCTCGCTACGTGGGCCCTGACGGGCTGCTCCGGCCGGCCCCGGAGACGTTCCGCACGAAGAAGGACGCGGACGACTGGTTGGCTGACAAGCAGACCGAGATGCGGCGCGGTGACTGGCACGATCCGGACGCCGGAAAGGTGGCGTTCGGCGAGTACGCAACCGCCTGGATCAAGGAGCGTGAACTGACCGTGACCACACGGCAGTTGTACGGCTCGCTGCTGCGCCATCACCTCGAACCGACCTTCGGCGCGGTCAACGTGGTGGAGATCTCGCCCCCGTTCGTGCGGCGTTGGCGCGCTGAGAAGCTGGCGTTCGGCACCGGTCCGACGACGGTCGCCAAGGCGTACGCCCTGCTTCGCGCGATCATGGGTACCGCCGTTGCGGACCAGATGATCAGGCGCAACCCATGCGCAATCAAGGGCGCGAGCACCGTGCACACCCCTGAGCGGCCGACCGCGACGGTGCAGGAGGTGTTCGCCCTCGCCGACGCGATCCAGCCACGTTTCCGGGCCCTGGTCCTGATGGCCGGCTTCCTCGGTCTGCGCTGGGGTGAGCTGGTCGGACTGCACCGCCGGGACATCGATCTCGACCACGGCACCGTGCGCGTCCGCCGGGCGGTCGCCGAACTGAACAACGGGCAACGCGAGATCAAGGCACCCAAGAGCGCCGCCGGTAAGCGTACGGTCTCGATCCCGTCCGCGATCGTCCCGGACATTCGCGAGCACCTGAAGCGGTACGCCGAATCAGGTGCGGATGGTCGGGTGTTCGTCGGGGCCAAGGGTGCGACTCCGCGCCGCAACCACTTCAACCGGCTGTGGCACAAGGCCTGCGGCGATGCCGGGATCAAGGGCCTGCACTTCCATGATCTGCGCCACACGGGCAACACCCTCGCTGCCTCGACGGGCGCGAGCACACGGGAGTTGATGGCGCGCATGGGCCACAGCACCGCCCGCGCCGCGTTGATCTACCAGCACGCCAGTGCCGACCGCGACCGGCTGATCGCCGATGCCGTGAGCGGGCTCGTCAACAAGGGCCGCAAGAAGACCCGGAAGGGCAAGAAGAAGCAAGATCGAAAGCCCGAGGGGCACACGGGGGACACGACGGGCTGATCGGAGCCCCCGAAAACGATCAGGGCCAGGCGGAGAATTTGACCTCCGACCTGGCCCTGAGCCGTGTGGAGCGGGCGACGGGAATCGAACCCGCGTAGCTAGTTTGGAAGACTAGGGCTCTACCATTGAGCTACGCCCGCACAGCGCGCGCCGCAGGTCAGGTGACCGCGGCACTGAAAGCATCGTAGCGGGTCGGCCCGCCCCGCCGCACACCCCATTGCGCGGCACACCGGCTCGCCGGCCCCGCTCCGTGGCGGCGCTCGGTAAATGCGGCGGTCGCACAGCGTGCGGGCATGTACCCTACGTGTCGCACCAGACGGGGTGTGGCGCAGCTTGGTAGCGCGTCCGCTTTGGGAGCGGAAGGCCGTGGGTTCAAATCCCGCCACCCCGACCATCTGGCCGGTCAACACCGGCCACAGGCTCGATCGCCTCTCTTGATCGCCTTTGGGGGCTGTCGCCGCTGCCGTTACTATGCAAGCTGCATGCCCGTGTGTCTCTCTGCCGGGCACGATCCCTAAAGTCAGCCCCAAGGAGACCCAACCGTGAAGAGCGCCGTCGAGACCCTGAACCCGACCCGGGTTCGGCTCAGCATTGAGGTGCCCTTCGAGGAGCTCAAGGACAGCCTCGACGCGGCGTACAAGAAGATCAACCAGCAGGTCACGGTGAAGGGCTTCCGGAAGGGCAAGATCCCGGCGCGCGTCATCGACCAGCGGTTCGGCCGCGGTGCGGTCCTGGAGGAGGCGGTCAACGACGCGCTTCCGAAGTTCTACACGGAAGCGGTCAACGAGGCCGAGATCGACGTCCTCGGCCAGCCCGAGGTCGACATCACGGAGCTGAAGGACGGCGAGACGCTGAACTTCACCGCCGAGGTCGACATCCGCCCCAGCCTGGAGATCCCGGACTACTCCGGCATCGAGGTCGAGGTCGACGCGGTCGAGGTCACCGACGAGGACATCGAGAAGTCGGTCGAGCAGCTCCGCGAGCGCTTCGCCTCCACCTCCCCGGTCGAGCGCGCCGCCGAGGACGGCGACGTGGTCACCATCGACCTGCAGGCCAAGGTCGAGGGCGAGGTCCTCGAGGACGGCGTCGCCGACGGCGTCTCCTACACCATCGGCTCCGGTGAGCTCCTCGACGGCATCGACGACGCCGTCAAGGGCCTGTCCGCCGGTGAGGAGGCCACCTTCACCTCCGAGCTCAAGGGCGGCTCCGCGGCCGGCAAGGAGGCCGAGGTCACCGTCAAGGTCACCCAGGTCGCCGCCCGCGAACTGCCCGAGCTGGACGACGATTTCGCGCAGCTCGCCTCCGAGTTCGACACCCTGGAGGAGCTGAAGGCGGACAGCCGCAAGCGCCTCGAGAACATGAAGCAGTACGACCAGGCCACGCAGGCCCAGGAGCGCGTCCTGGAGAAGCTCCTCGAGCTGGTCGAGGTGCCCGTCCCCGAGAAGCTGCTCGAGGACGAGATCAACACCCGCAAGCACAACCTGGAGCACCACCAGCTCGGCCAGATGGGCCTCGACCTCGAGAAGTACCTCGAGATCCAGGGCAAGACGGTCGAGGAGTTCGACGCCGAGACCAAGGAAGCCGCGGTCAAGGGCATCAAGACCCAGTTCGTCCTGGACGAGCTGGTCAAGCAGGAGAAGCTGAACGTCAACCAGGAGGAGCTCACCGAGCACCTCATGCGCCGCGCCGCCTCCTCCGGCATGTCCCCCGACCAGTTCGCCCAGGCCGTCGTCGAGGGCGGCCAGGTCCCGCTCCTGGTCGGCGAGGTCGCCCGCGGCAAGGCCCTCGCGGTCGTCGTCGAGGCCGCCACGGTCAAGGACACCAACGGCGAGGTCATCGACCTGGACGACGAGGACGAGACGGAGACGGCCGCCGAGGTCGCCGCCGAGGCCACGGAGGCCGACGCCACCGAGGCCGACGCCACCGAGGCCGAGACCGAGAAGGCCGAGGGCTGACGCCCGCAGCGCCTTGTAGGTATGTACGACGGGCCCCGGGGCTTACCCCGGGGCCCGTTCGCCTTCCCGGGCCGCTACGCCCCCGGCGAACACCCCCCACTCCGGGATTCACCGAAGGGACCAGCGCGTTAGGGTCCATGAATACGGGGGCAGGGAACCCGGCGAAACAGCCCCAGGCCCCCCGCAGGGAAACGTGAGACGGCCCGGCGCCGTCGTAAGACGAGCAGGTGGATACGTGACGAATCTGATGCCCTCCGCCGCCGGCGAGCCCTCGATCGGCGGTGGCCTCGGCGACCAGGTCTACAACCGGCTGCTCAACGAGCGGATCATCTTCCTCGGCCAGCCGGTCGACGACGACATCGCGAACAAGATCACTGCACAGCTGCTGCTCCTTGCCGCCGACCCGGACAAGGACATCTTCCTGTACATCAACAGCCCCGGCGGCTCGATCACGGCCGGCATGGCGATCTACGACACCATGCAGTTCATCAAGAACGACGTGGTGACCATCGCCATGGGCCTCGCCGCCTCCATGGGCCAGTTCCTGCTCAGCGCGGGCACCCCCGGCAAGCGCTTCGCGCTGCCGAACGCCGAGATCCTGATCCACCAGCCCTCCGCGGGCCTGGCCGGTTCCGCCTCGGACATCAAGATCCACGCCGAGCGGCTGCTGCACACCAAGAAGCGCATGGCCGAGCTCACCTCGCAGCACACCGGCCAGTCGGTCGAGCAGATCACCCGTGACTCGGACCGCGACCGCTGGTTCGACGCCTTCGAGGCCAAGGAGTACGGCCTCATCGACGACGTCATCCCGACGGCCGCGGGCATGCCGGGCGGCGGCGGCACCGGGGCGGCCTGAGGCCCCCTGAAAGCCCCCAGCCGACCGCCACAGCCCCTAGGAGAGAGACAGTGAACGACTTCCCCGGCAGCGGCCTGTTCGACCGCGCACGCGCCGAGAGCACGGTGCCCGTCGCCGAGTCCCGGTACGTCATCCCCCGCTTCGTCGAGCGCACCTCGCAGGGCATCCGCGAGTACGACCCGTACGCGAAGCTCTTCGAGGAGCGCGTGATCTTCCTCGGGGTGCAGATCGACGACGCCTCCGCCAACGACGTCATGGCGCAGCTGCTGTGCCTGGAGTCGATGGACCCCGACCGGGACATCTCGGTCTACATCAACAGCCCCGGCGGCTCCTTCACCGCGCTGACCGCGATCTACGACACGATGCAGTTCGTGAAGCCCGACATCCAGACGGTCTGCATGGGCCAGGCGGCCTCCGCCGCGGCCATCCTGCTGGCCGCCGGTACGCCGGGCAAGCGCATGGCGCTGCCGAACGCGCGCGTGCTGATCCACCAGCCCTACAGCGAGACGGGCCGTGGCCAGGTCTCCGACCTGGAGATCGCCGCCAACGAGATCCTCCGGATGCGCGCGCAGCTGGAGGAGATGCTGGCCAAGCACTCGACCACGCCGATCGAGAAGATCCGCGAGGACATCGAGCGCGACAAGATCCTCACGGCCGAGGACGCGCTGTCCTACGGCCTGATCGACCAGATCATCTCCACCCGGAAGATGAACAACGCCGCCGTTCGCTAGTCGGAGGCTGTAATGTCTGCCGCCCCTTGGCACGGTAAGTGTGCTTTGACACGCTGCACGTCAAAGTGAACCGCGCCAAGGGGGGCCCGAACGGGGGGCCCGGCAAGGTACCGTCGGATTAAGGCAGCACCAGGAGCCGCTGGACGTAGGCGTCTCCCAGGCGAAGGGGAAGCACACCGTGGCACGCATCGGTGACGGCGGCGATCTGCTCAAGTGCTCGTTCTGCGGCAAGAGCCAGAAGCAGGTCAAGAAGCTCATCGCAGGGCCTGGTGTGTACATCTGCGACGAGTGCATCGACCTCTGCAACGAGATCATCGAGGAAGAACTCGCGGAGACGAGCGAGGTGCGCTGGGAGGAACTCCCCAAGCCCCGCGAGATCTACGAGTTCCTCGAGGGCTACGTGGTCGGCCAGGAGGCCGCCAAGAAGGCCCTCTCCGTAGCGGTCTACAACCACTACAAGCGCGTCCAGGCCGGCGAGAACGGCGGCGGCAGCGGCCGTGACGACGCGATCGAGTTGGCGAAGTCCAACATCCTCCTGCTGGGCCCCACGGGCTCCGGCAAGACGCTGCTGGCCCAGACCCTCGCCCGCATGCTGAACGTCCCGTTCGCCATCGCGGACGCGACGGCGCTGACGGAGGCGGGCTATGTCGGCGAGGACGTCGAGAACATCCTGCTCAAGCTGATCCAGGCGGCCGACTACGACGTCAAGAAGGCCGAGACCGGGATCATCTACATCGACGAGATCGACAAGGTCGCGCGGAAGAGTGAAAACCCTTCCATCACCCGCGACGTGAGCGGCGAGGGCGTCCAGCAGGCCCTCCTCAAGATCCTCGAAGGCACGACGGCGTCGGTCCCGCCCCAGGGCGGTCGCAAGCACCCCCACCAGGAGTTCATCCAGATCGACACGACGAACGTCCTGTTCATCGTGGGCGGTGCCTTCTCGGGCCTGGAGAAGATCATCGAGTCCCGGGCCGGCGCGAAGGGCATCGGTTTCGGCGCGACGATCCGCTCCAAGCGTGAGCTGGAGGCGAAGGACCAGTTCGAGGACGTCATGCCCGAGGACCTGGTCAAGTTCGGCATGATCCCGGAGTTCATCGGCCGCCTGCCCGTCATCACCTCGGTCCACAACCTGGACCGCGCGGCCCTCCTCCAGATCCTGATCGAGCCGCGCAACGCCCTGGTGAAGCAGTACCAGCGTCTCTTCGAACTCGACGGTGTGGAGCTGGACTTCGAGCGCGAGGCCCTCGAAGCCATCGCCGACCAGGCCATCCTCCGCCAGACCGGCGCCCGAGGCCTGCGCGCCATCATGGAGGAGGTCCTCCAGGGCGTCATGTACGAGATCCCGTCCCGCAAGGACGTGGCCCGCGTCGTCATCACGGCGGACGTGGTCCACTCGAACGTGAACCCGACGCTGATCCCGCGCGACGCGCGGGGCCGTGGCCCGGGGGAGCAGAAGACGGCGTAGGCGCCGTACCGCAGACAACCGAAGGGGCCCCGGTCAGCCAACTGACCGGGGCCCCTTCGTGGTTGAGCGCGGGGGGTCAGGCAGGCACGCGCACGTCGTTGCGGACCTTCGCGGTCAGCTCGGCCGCGTCTGCCATCGAGGTGGTCTTGCCCGCAGTCAGGGCGGCCAGGTCGTACGACAGCACATAGGTGAGGGTGCTGTGGTCACCCCAGATGCAGAACGGCATCTCCATGGTCTGACCGGACGTCGTAGTCTTGATCTGCTGGCACTTCATGACGCCGTTCTTGAAGCCGGCGGGCTTGAACTCCTGGGGGCTGCCCACGAGTTTGCCGCCGGAGGAGCTCTCCGCGGAGTCCTTCTTCATCTGCGCGAACATCGCGTCGACGACCTTCTCCGGATCGTCGATGGTGCCGTACACACCGG
This sequence comes from Streptomyces sp. NPDC001617, assembly GCF_053596855.1. Classification (NCBI taxonomy): domain Bacteria; kingdom Bacillati; phylum Actinomycetota; class Actinomycetes; order Kitasatosporales; family Streptomycetaceae; genus Streptomyces; species Streptomyces sp. NPDC001617. The sequence continues at coordinate 240,951 of NZ_JBSFHA010000002.1, read as the reverse complement.
CGAACATCAGCTGCTTCGCCGTGAGACCGCTGCCCGAGCTGTACCCCGCACTGGCGTCCTTGGGGTTCTTGACGCCCCACGCCTCCGCGTCCTTGATGTCGTCGGAGGTCAGCGTGTCGGACTCGGCGTTGCCGCTCTTCTTGTACTCGCCGCCGACGATCGTCGCCGGAGTCGCCAGCTTGTGCGCCCCGTCGTCGGCGATGCCGCCACCGCCGGAGCTGCCCCCGCTTCCGCTGCCGAGCACGAAGTACAACGCGACCCCGACCGCGGCGACGGCGGCCACGGCACCGATGATCAGACCGGTCTTCTTGCCGCCGCCCGACGCCGGAGGCTGGGGCGGGTAGGGCTGCTGGCCGTACGGCTGCTGCCCGTAAGGGGGTTGCTGCCCATACGGATTCGGCTGCGGCGGCACCCCCTGCGGAGGCTGCTGCGGGTAGCCGTACCCGGGCTGCGGCTGCGGCTGCGTCGGCGGCTGCTGGGGGTAGCCATAGCCGGGCTGGGGCGCCTGCGGCGGCTGCTGGCCGTACGGCCCCGGCTGACCATACGGGTCGGGCTGCTGGGGCTGCCCGCCGTACGGGCCCGGCTGGTTGTAGCTCATTACTGGGTTCCCCTCCAGAATGTTTATGTGGTGCCGACATCCTGGCGCAGACACGGACAGCGCACCGCATCGGGGCCCCCACCGTTACAGAGCAAACACGTTTCGGGACACGCCCGGGACACCTCTAAACTGACCCCGTGACCGAGAACACTCAGCAGCCGCAACCAGCGCCCAGCACCGAACTGCCGACCCAGTACACGCCGGCCGAGGTAGAGGGGAAGCTGTACGAGCGCTGGGTAGACAAGGGTTACTTCGCCGCCGACGCGAAGAGTGACAAGCCCGCGTACACCATCGTCATTCCGCCGCCGAACGTCACCGGCTCCCTGCACCTGGGCCACGCCTTCCAGCACACCCTCATGGACGCGCTGACCCGCCGTAAGCGCATGCAGGAGTATGAGTCGCTGTGGCTGCCGGGCATGGACCACGCCGGTATCGCGACCCAGAACAAGGTCGAGCAGCAGCTTGCCGAGGAGGGCAAGTCGCGGCACGACCTGGGGCGCGAGGAGTTCGTCGAGCGCGTCTGGCAGTGGAAGGAGGAGTACGGCGGCAAGATCCTTGGCCAGATGCGCCGCCTCGGTGACGGCGTCGACTGGGACCGCGAGCGGTTCACCATGGACGAGGGCCTGTCCAAGGCCGTCCTCACCATCTTCAAGAAGCTCTTCGAGGACGAGCTGATCTACCGCGCCGAGCGCATCATCAACTGGTGCCCGCGCTGTCTGACGGCCATCTCGGACATCGAGGTGGAGTACCAGGAGGACGCCGGCGAGCTGGTCTCCATCCGCTACGGCGAGGGCGAGGACAGCCTCGTCGTCGCGACCACGCGCGCGGAGACGATGCTCGGCGACACCGCGGTCGCGGTCCACCCCGAGGACGAGCGCTACAAGCACCTCGTCGGCAAGCGGATCAAGCTCCCGCTGACCGACCGCACCATCCCGGTCGTCGCCGACACCCACGTCGACCCCGAGTTCGGCACGGGCGCGGTCAAGGTGACCCCGGCGCACGACCCGAACGACTTCGAGATCGGCCGCCGCCACGACCTGCCGTCCTTGACGATCATGGACGAGCACGGCGTGCTCACCGTCCACGGCCCTTTCCTCGGCCTGGACCGCTACGAGGCCCGCTCGGCCGTCGTCGGCGCCCTCAAGGAGCAGGGCCGCATCGTCGCCGAGAAGCGCCCTTACATGCACTCGGTCGGCCACTGCTCGCGCTGCAAGACCACGGTCGAGCCGCGCCTGTCCATGCAGTGGTGGGTCAAGGTCGGCCCGCTCGCCAAGGCGGCAGGCGACGCGGTCCGCGACGGACGCGTCAAGATCCACCCCGAGGACATGTCGAAGCGCTACTTCGACTGGGTCGACAACATGCACGACTGGTGCATCTCGCGCCAGCTGTGGTGGGGCCACCGCATCCCGATCTGGTACGGCCCCGACGGCGAAGTCGTCTGCGTCGGACCGGACGAGGAGCCGCCGACCGGCGAGGGCTGGACCCAGGACCCGGACGTCCTGGACACCTGGTTCTCCTCCGGTTTGTGGCCCTTCTCCACCCTCGGCTGGCCCGAACAGACCGAGGACCTGCGGAAGTTCTACCCGACCGACGTCCTGCTCACCGGCCACGACATCATCTTCTTCTGGGTCGCCCGGATGATGATGTTCGGCCTGTACGCCATGGACGGGGTCGCCCCCTTCCACACCATCGCCCTCACCGGCCTGGTCCGCGACGAGTTCGGCAAGAAGATGTCGAAGTCGAACCCGAACGCGGTCGACCCGCTGGTGTGGATGGACGCGTACGGCTCCGACGCCGTCCGCTTCACCCTCGCCAACGGCGCCAACCCCGGCGCAGACGTGCCGATCGGCGAGGACTGGGTCAAGGCCTCCCGGAACTTCACCAACAAGATCTGGAACGCCACGCGCTTCGCGCTGATGAACGGCGCGACGATCGAGGGCCCGCTGCCGGACGCCTCCCGGATGTCCGCGACGGACCGCTGGATTCTCTCCCGGCTCAACACAACCGTCGCCCAGGTCGACGCGTACTACGACGACTTCCAATTCGCGAAGCTCGCCGACGCGCTCTACCACTTCGCGTGGGACGAGGTCTTCGACTGGTACGTCGAGCTGTCGAAGACGACGTTCTTCGCGGGCGGCGAGCAGGCCGAGGTCTCCGGCCGGGTCCTCGGCGAGGTCCTGGACGTGATGCTGCGGCTGCTGCACCCGGTGATCCCGTTCGTCACGGACGCCCTGTGGACCACGCTCACCGGCGGCGAGTCCCTCGTCATCGCGGACTGGCCGAAGGACTCGGGCTTCCGCGACGAGGCCGCGGAGAAGGAGATCGAGCTGGTCCAGCAGGTCGTCACCGAGGTCCGCCGGTTCCGCAAGGACCAGGGCCTCAAGGACGGCCAGAAGGTCCCCGCCCGCCTGGACCTGGCCGACACCGCGCTCGCCCCGCACGAGGCTGCCATCCGCCAGCTCCTGCGCCTCCAGCCGGAGGAGGAGGGCTTCACGGCGACGGCGACCCTCCCGGTCGCTGGCGCCACAGTCGCCCTCGACCTCTCCGGCACGATCGACGTCGCGGCGGAACGCAAGCGCCTCGCCAAGGACCTAGCGGCCGCCGAGAAGGAGAAGGCCCAGGCCACGGCCAAGCTCGGCAACGAGGCGTTCCTGGCGAAGGCCCCGGACAACGTCGTGGACAAGATCCGTGGCCGGCTGGCCAAGGCGGAGGAGGACATCACCCGCATCCAGGCCCAGCTGGACAGGCTGCCGCCCGCCTAGAGGTCCGCACACGGTCGAAGGCCCCCGGAAGCGTCCGGTTCCGGGGGCCTTCGCCTCCGTCTGTCAGTCGGCCTCCGTAGACTGGCCCCGTGAGTGACAGCGACCCCTTCGACGAGATCATCGCGGCCGAGACCGACCGAGACCCCGATCTCGCCGTCATCGAGGCAGGCAGCCGCACCCTCCGCACCCAGGGCGGCCCGCCGGAGGCCGACGTGCCCGCACGCCCCGAGGACCCGGAGGTCGACAAGGCTCTCCGCGCGGTCGAGGCCGACCTGGCGACCCGCTGGGGCGAGACCAAGCTGGAGCCCTCGGTCAGCCGTATCTCCGCGCTGATGGACGTCCTGGGCGACCCCCAGCGCTCGTACCCCTCGATCCACATCACGGGCACGAACGGCAAGACCTCCACCGCCCGCATGATCGAGGCCCTCCTCGGCGCCTTCGAACTGCGCACGGGCCGCTACACGTCCCCCCACGTCCAGTCGATCACCGAGCGCATCAGCCTGGACGGCGCCCCCATCTCGGCCGAGCGCTTCATCGAGACGTACGACGACATCAAGCCGTACGTCGAGATGGTGGACGCACAGCAGGAGTACCGCCTCTCCTTCTTCGAGGTGCTCACGGGCATGGCGTACGCGGCCTTCGCGGACGCGCCCGTGGACGTGGCGGTCGTGGAGGTCGGCATGGGCGGCTCCTGGGACGCGACGAACGTCATCGACGCGGACGTGGCCGTGGTGACCCCCATCGACCTCGACCACACCGACCGCCTGGGCAACACCCCCGGCGAGATCGCCACCGAGAAGGCCGGCATCATCAAGCAGGACGCGACGGTGATCCTGGCCCAGCAGCCGGTGGACGCGGCGCAGGTGCTGCTGAAGAAGGCCGTCGAGGTGGACGCGACCGTGGCCAGGGAAGGCCTGGAGTTCGGCATCGTCTCCCGTCAGGTCGCCGTCGGCGGCCAGATGCTCACCCTGCGCGGTCTGGGCGGCGAGTACGAAGAGGTCTACCTGCCCCTGCACGGCCCGTACCAGGCGCACAACGCGGCGGTCGCGCTGGCCGCCGTGGAGGCGTTCTTCGGCGTCGGGGCGCAGCGCCCCGAGCCGCTGGACATCGACACGGTCCGCAAGGCGTTCGCGGCGGTGTCGTCGCCGGGCCGTCTGGAAGTCGTACGACGCTCCCCGACCGTCGTCCTGGACGCCGCCCACAACCCGGCGGGCGCCCGCGCGACGGCCGAGGCGGTCGGTGAGGCCTTCGACTTCAGCCGGTTGATCGGGGTCGTGGGCGCGAGCGGCGACAAGAACGTCCGGGAACTTCTCGAGGCCTTCGAGCCGATCTTCGCCGAGGTCGTGATCACCCAGAACTCCAGTCATCGCGCCATGGACGCCGACGAGTTGGCCGCGATCGCCGTCGAGGTGTTCGGCGAGGAGCGCGTGCAGGTGGAGCCGCGGCTGCCGGACGCGCTGGAGGAGGCGATCACGCTGGCCGAGGAGGACGGCGAGTTCGCGGGCGGCGGCGTCCTGGTCACCGGCTCGGTGATCACCGTGGGCGAGGCCCGACTGCTGCTGGGGAGGGGCTGACACCCGTGCGTACGCTCTGTTCATCGACCCTGATCGGCGAGTTCTTCGTGATCGGCTTCGCCGGTCTGGTCGCGATGAAGGACCCCGACCTGTCCGTGTCCACGGTGTGGACGGTCAGCGGCATCGCGATGTTCCTGTGCCTGCTGCTGTGCGGCGTGGTGACCCGCCCCGGCGGCATCGCCTTCGGCTGGGCCCTCCAGGCCGCGCTCATCGCCTCCGGCTTCGTGGTCCCCACCATGTTCTTCATGGGCGCGATCTTCGCGGCCCTGTGGTGGGCATCGGTCCACTACGGCAGAAAGATCGACGAGGCCAAGGCGAGATTCGCGGCACAGGCCGGCTCCTCCACACCTGACGCTGCGTAACAAGGGCCCGGACACGCCCTGTAACCTCGGGCCTGTCGTGAACACCCCGCACCATCCTTGATCAATAGGAGCCCCGCAGTGAGCCAGCGCACCCTCGTCCTGCTCAAGCCCGACGCGGTCCGCCGTGGCCTGACCGGCGAGATCATCAGCCGTATCGAGCGCAAGGCCGGCTGGCAGATCACCGCGCTGGAGCTGCGTTCCCTGGACCAGGAGACGCTGGAGCAGCACTACGGCGAGCACAAGGGCAAGCCCTTCTACGAGCCGCTGGTGGAGTTCATGTCCTCCGGTCCGGTCGTCGCGCTGATCGTCGAGGGCGAGCGGGTCATCGAGGGCGTGCGCCAGCTCGCCGGCCCGACCGACCCGATCGCCGCCGCGCCCGGTTCCATCCGCGGTGACTACGGCGTCATCGTCCGCGAGAACCTGATCCACGCCTCCGACTCCGAGGAGTCCGCCGAGCGCGAGGTGAAGATTTTCTTCCCCGGCCGCGCGTAGGGATCCGAGAAGCTCTCGCAGCTCACAGCAGGAAGTCTGGGGAACCTCCCCGGACTTTCTGGCATATGCGTGGCGATCGAGGGAACGAGCACCCCCGAACGCCCCTCTCACCAAGCGAACCCACCCAGCATCTGCTGACAATGGCGGAGACCCTTACGCAGTGTCCGTGCGGGCGCCATTACGATGGAACCCTTCACGTCACAGCACCCACTTCGCCGACCTGACAAGCCCTCAAAAGCTCCCGGGAAGGCCAGACGAATCCTGATGGGGAACTCAATGTCGTTCATCGGCCGTGACATGGCTGTCGACCTCGGGACCGCCAACACGCTGGTGTACGTCAGGGGTCGCGGGATCGTACTCAACGAGCCGTCCGTCGTCGCGATCAACACCAACACCGGTGGCATCCTCGCGGTCGGCGCCGAAGCGAAGAAGATGATCGGGCGCACGCCCGGCAACATCGTTGCCGTGCGTCCGTTGAAGGACGGCGTGATCGCCGACTTCGAGATCACCGAGCGGATGCTCCGCTACTTCATCCTGAAGATCCACAAGCGGCGGTATCTCGCGAGGCCGCGCGTCGTCGTGTGTGTCCCCTCGGGCATCACCGGCGTCGAGCGCCGTGCCGTCATCGAGGCGTCGTCCCAGGCGGGCGCCCGGCAGGTGCACATCATCGAGGAGCCCATGGCGGCCGCCATCGGCTCCGGCCTGCCGGTCCACGAGGCCACGGGCAACATGGTGGTGGACATCGGCGGCGGCACCACGGAGGTCGCGGTCATCTCGCTCGGCGGCATCGTCACCGCCCAGTCCATCCGCGTCGCGGGCGACGAGCTGGACAACGCGATCATCCAGCACATCAAGAAGGAGTACAGCCTCCTTCTGGGTGAGCGGACGGCCGAGCAGATCAAGATCACGATCGGTTCGGCGTACGACCTCGATGCTGACGAACACACCGAAATCCGAGGCCGGGACCTGGTGTCCGGACTGCCCAAGACCGTCGTCATCTCGGCCGCCGAAGTGCGCAAGGCGATCGAGGAACCCGTCAACGCGATCGTCGACGCCGTCAAGACGACCCTCGACAAGTGCCCGCCGGAGCTCTCCGGCGACATCATGGACCGCGGAATCGTTCTGACCGGCGGCGGCGCCCTGCTCCGCGGCCTGGACGAGCGGCTGCGCCGCGAGACCGGCATGCCGATCCACATCGCCGAGGACCCGCTGGACAGCGTGGCGCTCGGCTCCGGCAAGTGCGTCGAGGAGTTCGAGGCGCTCCAGCAGGTGCTGGACGCCCAGCCGCGCAGATGACGTAACTCTTCGATTCCGCCGTACGAGATGATCTCCTCTCGTACGGCGGATCGTCGATATAGAGGCATAAGCTCCGTCAAAGAACTCTGTTGCCCCAAAAGAACTCTATTGAGGAAGGCACGGCCGCCGCACGTGAGGGACACACGAGAGAGCCGGCTGCTCCTGGTGCTGCTGGTCGCCGTCGCGTTCGCGCTGATCACGGTGGACATCCGCGGCGGGGAGGACTCACCGGTCGACGGTGCCCGCCGGGCCGCGGCCACCGTGTTCGGCCCGATCGAGAACGCCGTGTCGGCGGCGGTCGACCCGGTCGGCAACGCCGTCTCCGCGATCCGCGACTCCGGCGCCAAGCACGACCGCCTCGCCCGGCTGGAGAAGGAGAACGCGGCCCTCAAGGCGAAGCTCGGCAGCGACGACCGCAACTCCAGCCGCCTCAAGCAGCTCGACAAGATGCTGAAGATCGCCGGTGAGGGCCAGTACGGCATCAAGGGCGCCGAGGTCATCGCCATAGGAGCGGCCCAGGGCTTCTCCTGGACGATCACCATCGACGTCGGCGCCAACGACGGCATCAAGCGGGACATGACCGTGCTGAACGGCGACGGCCTGGTCGGCCGCGTCACCACCGTCGGCCCCGACTCCTCCACCGTCCTGCTCGCCAACGACCCCGACTTCACCGTCGGCACCCGCATGGAGGCCGGCGACGAGCTCGGCTTCGCCTCCGGCCAGGGCGACCGACCGCTGCGCGTCGAACTCCTCAACGGCAAGGCGAAGGTGAAGAAGGGCGACCGCCTGGTCACCTTCGGCTCCGAGGCCGACAAGCCCTTCGTGCCGGGCGTCCCGGTCGGCGTGGTCTCCCGCGTCGAGCCCTCCGAGGGTGGCCTGACCCGCACCATCTACGTCACGCCGTACGTCAGCTTCACCAAGCTCGACATCGTCGGCGTCGTCGTCGAGGCCCCCAAGAAGGACCCGCGCGACACGGTGCTCCCCGCCAAGCCCAAGCCGACCCCGACGCCGACGGTCACCGTCACGGTCACCCCGTCCGCGAACGCGTCCGTCGACGGCCAGCAGCAACAGCAGTAGGAGCTGAGTTTTCCCCATGCGTGTCAACCGGATCCTGCTCTCCTCGGCCCTGGTCGTCGTCGCCCTGGTGGTCCAGGTGAGCGTCCTGTCCCGGCTCCATCTCCCGGGCGCCGTACCCGACTTGCTGCTGCTGACCGTCCTGGGCCTCGCCATGGTCTACGGCCATGTCGGCGGCGCCCTCGTCGGCTTCGGCGCCGGACTCCTCGCCGACCTCGCGCCACCGGCCGACCACGCGGCGGGCCGCTACGCCCTCGTCCTGTGCGTCATCGGCTACCTCGCCGGACTGATCAAGCCGGAGAACGGCAGACTCAAGTCGGCCACCGGCCCCATGGTCGTCGTGGTCGCCGCCGCCATCGGCTCGACCCTGCTCTACGCCGGTGTCGGCGCCCTCGTCGGCGACACCGCCGCCCGCCATGTGGGCCTGGCCAGCCTGCTGTTCACGGCCGCCCTGTACGACCTGCTGCTCGCCCCGTTCGTGGTCCCCGGAATCATGGCCCTGGCCCGGCGCGCGGAGAACGACCCCTTCGCGGAGACCGGTTCCTCCTCCAAGAAGGCCACCGACATTTCCTCCGGCTGGATCTCCAACGGCACCGGCCTCAAGATCGGCGGCCAGCGCGGCGGCCTCGGCGCCCTGAAGACGAAGGCGCGGACCCGCACGGCCCGGGCGGGGCGCATCAAGGGGGTCAAGCGGCTGTGAGGGCACACGAGTTGGCCGCTGGGCCGCACAGCTTCGTCGGATATGACTCGTACACGCTCTGAGAGGGGGAGGCAGCCACAGTGACCAATATTCCCGAGACCGGACGGACGCCACGCGTCCAGATCCGCCTCGTCGTCATCCAGATCCTCGTCCTCTCCCTGCTCGGCACCCTCGGCGGCCGTCTGTGGTACCTGCAGATCCGTGAGGGCGCGGAGTACCAGAAGGAGGCGTCCGGCAACCACGTCCAGCAGGTCGTCCAGCCCGCGGTGCGCGGCTCGATCCTGGACGCGCGCGGAGTGCCCCTCGCGGACAACGAGACCCGGCTCGTGGTCTCCGCCTCCCGCACCGACCTGCTGAAGATGAAGGACGACGGCAAGGCGGTCCTCACCAAGCTGTCCAAGGTCCTCGGCATGTCCCCCAAGGACGTCATGCAGAAGGTCCGGCTGTGCGACGCCAAGACGCCCCAGCCGTGCTGGAACGGCTCGCCGTACCAGCCGATCCCCATCACCGACGAGGCGACGCCCCGCCAGGCCCTGCAGATCCGCGAGCGCTCCGAGGACTTCCCCGGCATCACCGCCGAGCCCGAGGCCGTGCGCCGCTACCCGGCCCCCGGCAAGTCCAACACCGCCCAGGTCCTCGGCTACCTCTCCCCGGTCACCGACGACGAGATCCAGCAGGCCAAGGACAGCGACTCGCCCTATCTGCGCTCCGACCAGGTCGGCCGCTCCGGCCTGGAGCGCCAGTACGACAAGGAGCTGCGCGGCAAGGCCGGCGTCACCCGCTACGAGGTCGACAACCTGGGCCGCGTCATCGGCAAGGCCAAGTCGGATGCGGCCGAGCCCGGTTCGAACCTGGTCACCAGCATCGACTCCCGCGTCCAGCGCGTCGCCGAGTACCAGCTGGACAACGCGATGAAGGTCGCCCGCACCCAGTTCGACAAGATCACCGGCGAGAACTACAAGGCCGACTCCGGTGCCGTCGTCGTGATGGAGGCCAAGACCGGCCGCATCGTCGCCATGGCCTCCGCGCCGACCTACGACCCGAACGTGTGGGTGGGCGGCATCTCCGCCAAGGACTACCGGAACCTCACCGGCAAGAACTCCGACTACCCGCTCCTCAACAGGGCCATACAGGGTCAGTCCGCGCCCGGTTCGACGTTCAAGGTGGTCTCCACGGCCGCCGCGGTCGAGGCCGGCTACGAATGGGACGGCGGCTACCCCTGCACCAGCTCGTACTCGGTCGGCGGCCAGGTCTTCAAGAACTTCGAGGGCGAGAACTTCGGCCCGATCTCCCTGGGCCGCGCCCTGGAGGTGTCCTGCGACACCGTCTTCTACGGCCTCGCCGACCGCGAGTGGAAGAGGGACGGCGGTATCAACCCGAAGAAGGGCGAGCCCAAGGACTACTTCTTCAAGACCGCCCACCAGTTCGGCCTCGGCAAGGAGACCGGCGTCGACCTGCCCAACGAGGTCACCGGCCGCGTCCCCGACCGCCAGTGGAAAGAGAACTACTGGAAGGCCAACAAGGCCGCCTGGTGCAAGACCGGCAAGAAGAACGGCTCGTACGTCGAGAAGATCGCGTACGAGAACTGCCTCGAGGGCAACAAGATGCGCGAGGGTGACGAGATCAACTACTCCATCGGCCAGGGCGACACCCTCGTCACACCGATCCAGGAGGCCATGGTCTACGGGGCCCTCGCCAACGGCGGCACCGAGTACGTCCCGACCATCGGCAAGGCGATCGTCAGCGCCGACGGCAAGACGGTCACGGAGATCAAGCCCAAGGTCAAGGCCAAGCTCCCGATCAGCAAGGCCACCCACGCGGGCATGGACAAGGCGCTCGCCGGCGTCATCACCAGCGGTACCGCCGCCTGGAAGTTCGGTGGCTGGCCGCAGGACAAGATCGAGCTGCATGCCAAGACCGGTACCGCGGAGGTCTACGGCAAGCAGACCACCTCGTGGTTCGCGACCTACTCCAAGGACTACACGGTCGTCATGACGATCGCTCAGGCCGGTACGGGTTCCGGCGCCTCCGGTGAGGCCGTACGCAACATCTACAGCGCCCTGTACGGCGTCCAGGCCGACGGTTCGATCGACAAGAAGCAGGCGCTGCTGCCCACCCCGCAGAAGGGCCTGCCGAAGGTCCAGACGGACGGCACGATCGCCTCCCCGAAGGTCGCCAAGGACCCGGTCGAGGACCTGCAGAAGGCCACCGACAAGAGCACGACCGCCCCGGACGGGACCCAGCCCGGCGCGACCACCGCCTCACCGACCGCGACCAACCGCACCACCCGCAGGCGGCCTCGGAAGAGGGGAAGCCGGAGGATGCTCACATGACCGGAGCAGGCAGCTTCTCCGTCTCCGGGTACGGGCCCCAGCGGGCCGGCTGGACACGGCTGTTCGCCCGTGACTCGCTCGCCCGCCGACTGGACTGGCCGATGCTGCTGTCGGCGCTCGCCCTGTCGGGGCTCGGCTCGCTCCTCGTCTACTCCGCGACCCGCAACCGCACGGAGATCAACCAGGGCGACCCGTACTACTTCCTGATCCGGCATCTCATGAACACCGGCATCGGGTTCGCCCTGATGATCGGCACGATCTGGCTCGGCCACCGCACCCTGCGCAACGTCGTGCCGATCCTCTACGGCATCTCCCTGTTCGGGGTGCTGCTGGTCCTCACCCCGCTCGGCGCCACCATCAACGGCAGCCGCAACTGGATCGTCTTCGGCGGCGGCTTCTCCCTCCAGCCCGCCGAGTTCGTGAAGGTCTCGATCATCCTGGGCATGGCGATGCTGCTCGCGGCCCGGGTGGACGCGGGCGACCGGCCGTACCCCGACCACCGCACGGTCCTGCAGGCGCTGGGCCTGGCCGCCGTACCGATCCTGATCGTGCTGCTCATGCCCGACCTCGGGACGGTCCTGGTCCTGGTGACCATCATCCTGGGCGTGCTGCTCGCCTCCGGCGCCTCCAACCGCTGGATCTTCGGCATGATCACGGCCGGTGTCGTCGGCTGTATCGCCATCTGGCAGCTGCACATCCTGGACGAGTACCAGATCGCGCGCTTCGCCGCCTTCGCGAACCCCAGCCTCGACCCGTCCGGCGTCGGCTACAACACCAACCAGGCACGTATCGCGATCGGTTCGGGCGGCCTCACCGGCGCCGGGCTCTTCCACGGCTCGCAGACCACCGGCCAGTTCGTGCCCGAGCAGCAGACGGACTTCGTCTTCACGGTCGCGGGGGAGGAACTGGGCTTCGTCGGCGCGGGCCTGATCATCTTCCTGCTCGGCGTGGTCCTGTGGCGGGCCTGCCGTATCGCCCGCGACTCCACGGAGCTGTACGGCACGATCGTGGCCGCCGGGATCGTCGCCTGGTTCGCCTTCCAGGCCTTCGAGAACATCGGCATGACCCTCGGGATCATGCCGGTCACGGGCCTGCCCCTGCCGTTCGTGTCATACGGAGGCTCGTCGATGTTCGCGGTCTGGGTGGCGGTGGGGCTGCTGCAGTCGATCAGAGTGCAGCGGCCGATGTCGGCGTGAGAAGAAGCCGGACGAACCCCGGACGACTTGCGGTTGTCGTGAGTTTGCCCGGGGTTCACCTCATGTGGGACCTGTCGTCCCGGCTCGTCAGCCACTAGATTCAGTTCATGGCGGACACAAAGCGCGAGATCGAGCGTAAGTACGAGTCCGACGACAGCGGGCTGCCCGACCTGACCGGTGTGGCCGGCGTCGCGGACGTCCTCGACAAGGGCACCGCGCAACTCGACGCCACCTACCACGACACGTCCGATCTACGCCTGGCCGCGGCCTCGATCACACTGCGCCGCCGTACCGGGGGCTCCGACGCCGGCTGGCACCTGAAACTGCCGGTCGCGCCGGGCGTCCGGGACGAGATCCACGCCCCGCTCTCCGACACCGTCCCGGACGAACTCGCCGGGCTGGTCCGCGCCCGCGTCCGCGAGGGACAACTGGTGCCCGTGATCCGGCTGAACACGACCCGGGGGGTCCACCACCTCGTCGACACCGAGGGCCGGCTGCTCGCCGAGGTCGCCCTGGACACCGTACGAGCGCAGCGGCTGTTCGGTGGTGAGGGCGCCGCCGAGTGGACCGAGATCGAGGTGGAGCTCGCCGACGGCGGCGACCCGGCCTTCCTCGACAAGGTGGAGAAACGTCTTCGCAAGGCGGGTGTACGGCCGTCGAAGTCGGCCTCGAAGCTGGCGCGGGCGCTCGCGGAGACGAAGGGCGGCCGGCCGCGGTCGAAGGACGGGGACACGGGCGAGCCCGCCACCGCCGGAGACCACGTCCTGGCGTACGCCCGGACCCAGCGGGACGCGATCGTCGCGCTCGACCCGGCCGTCCGCCTGGACGCCGAGGAATCCGTCCACGACATGCGGGTCGCCACGCGCCGGCTGCGCAGCACCTTCCGCTCCTTCCGCAAGGTCCTCGACCGGGAGGTCACCGACCCGATCGGCGTCGAGCTGAAGTGGCTGGCCGGCGAGCTCGGCGTCGGCCGCGACAGGGAAGTGCTCGCGGAACGCCTGACGGCCGCCCTCGACGACCTGCCTCCCACCCTGGTCTCCGGCCCGGTCCGCGAACGGATGCGGAGCTGGGCCCAGGCCGAGCACCACGGCTCGCGCGCCCGGCTGATCGGCGTCCTGGACTCCGAGCGGTATCTGAAGCTGCTCGACGCCCTGGACGCCGTCGTCACCGACCCGCCGCTGCTGAAGGCGGCCGGCCGCACACCGGACAAGGTGCTCGCGAAGGCCGTACGCAAGGACTTCAAGAAGGTGTCCGCGCTGATCGAGGACGCCATGGAGCAGCCGCCCGGACCCGACCGCGACCTCGGGCTGCACGAGGCCCGCAAGAAGGCCAAGCGGACCCGGTACGCGGCCGAGGCCGCCGAGCCGGTCCTCGGCGGCCCGGCCAAGTCCATGGTCAAGTCCATGAAGTCGCTGCAGACCCTGATCGGCGAGCACCAGGACAGCGTCATGGCCCGCCAGACCCTGCGCGAGCTGTCCGCGGTGGCGCACGCGGCGGGCGAGAGCGCGTTCACGTACGGCGTGCTCTACGGGCGCGAGGAGCATCGGGCGGCGAACGCGGAGGCGGAGGTGCCCGAGGTGTGGGCCTCGGTGAAGGACGGCGCCGACATCTGAGCGTGCGGGGGAGCCGTCCGGCCGCGTTAGTCTAGATGGTCACCCCTGTCAGACCGGTTCGTCCGGTCAGCCCCTCCCACGAAGGTCGCGAGATGCCTGCCGAAGTCGCTGCGTCGGTGTTCCCGCAGCTCGAAGCTCTGCTCCCGCATGTGCAGAAGCCGATCCAGTACGTCGGCGGAGAGCTCAACTCCACGGTCAAGCCCTGGGAGTCCTGTGACGTCCGCTGGGCGCTGATGTACCCGGACGCGTACGAGGTCGGGCTGCCCAACCAGGGCGTCATGATCCTCTACGAGGTCCTGAACGAGCAGGACGGCGTCCTGGCCGAGCGCACGTACAGCGTGTGGCCGGACCTGGAGGCGCTGATGCGGGAGCACGCCGTCCCGCAGTTCACGGTGGACAGCCACCGCCCGGTGAAGGCCTTCGACGTGTTCGGGCTGTCCTTCTCCACCGAGCTGGGCTACACGAACATGCTGACCGCCCTGGACCTGGCGGGCATCCCCCTGGAGTCCAAGGACCGCACGCTGGACGACCCGATCGTCCTGGCCGGCGGCCACGCGGCCTTCAACCCCGAGCCGATCGCGGACTTCATCGACGCGGCCATCATCGGCGACGGCGAGCAGGCCGTCCTCGACATGACGCGGATCATCCGCGAGTGGAAGGCGGAGGGCTGCCCCGGCGGCCGCGAGGAGGTCCTCTTCCGCCTGGCGAAGACGGGATCGGTGTACATCCCGGCGTTCTACGACGTCGAGTACCTCGCCGACGGCCGTATCGCCCGCGTGGTCCCCAACAAGTCGGGCGTCCCGTGGCGTGTCTCCAAGCACACGGTCATGGACCTGGACGAGTGGCCGTACCCCAAGCAGCCCCTGGTCCCGCTCGCCGAGACGGTCCACGAGCGCATGTCCGTCGAGATCTTCCGCGGCTGCACACGCGGCTGCCGCTTCTGTCAGGCGGGCATGATCACGCGCCCGGTGCGGGAGCGCTCGATCACGGGCATCGGCGAGATGGTGGAGAAGGGCCTGAAGGCGACGGGCTTCGAGGAGGTGGGCCTGCTGTCCCTCTCCTCGGCGGACCACTCGGAGATCGGCGACATCGCGAAGGGCCTGGCGGACCGCTACGAGGAGGACAAGATCGGCCTGTCCCTCCCCTCCACCCGGGTCGACGCCTTCAACGTGGACCTGGCGAACGAGCTGACGAGGAACGGCCGCCGGTCCGGCCTCACCTTCGCCCCCGAAGGCGGCTCGGAGCGCATGCGCAAGGTCATCAACAAGATGGTCTCGGAAGAGGACCTGATCCGCACGGTCTCCACCGCCTACGGCAACGGCTGGCGCCAGGTGAAGCTGTACTTCATGTGCGGTCTGCCGACGGAGACGGACGAGGACGTCCTGCAGATCGCCGACATGGCGATGAAGGTGATCGCCGAGGGCCGCAGGGTCTCCGGCCAGAACGACATCCGCTGCACGGTGTCGATCGGCGGCTTCGTCCCCAAGCCCCACACCCCGTTCCAGTGGGCGCCCCAGCTCTCCGCCGAGGAGACGGACGCCCGCCTCGAGAAACTCCGCGACAAGATCCGCGGCGACAAGAAGTACGGCCGCTCGATCGGCTTCCGCTACCACGACGGCAAGCCGGGCATCGTGGAAGGCCTCCTCTCCCGCGGCGACCGCCGCATCGGCGCGGTCATCCGCGCGGTCTACGAGGACGGCGGCCGCTTCGACGGCTGGCGCGAGCACTTCTCCTACGACCGCTGGATGAGCTGCGCGGACAAGGTCCTGCCCGCCTTCGGGGTCGACGTCGACTGGTACACGACGCGCGAGAAGACGTACGAGGAGGTCCTCCCCTGGGACCACCTGGACTCGGGCCTGGACAAGGACTGGCTCTGGGAGGACTGGCAGGACGCCCTCGACGAGACGGAGGTCGAGGACTGCCGGTGGACGCCGTGCTTCGACTGCGGGGTCTGTCCGCAGATGGACACCGCTATTCAAATCGGGCCGACGGGTAAGAAGTTGCTGCCGCTGACGGTCAAGAAGGACGTTTCGGCCGGCGGACACGCTCACTGAGGTGAGTACCGCACTCGGTGCTCAGGGCAGGCGGCAGAGGTCTGTGCGGGATACGCCGAGCACGCCACTGTCGCTTCCTGGGGGCCCTTCGGACAACCACTCAGAGGTGGAGCGGGTCTGTGCTCCCTACGCCTCCTTGCGCAGTTGGATGATGTCCTGAGCCCTCTCCCTGATCGGGAGGCGGCTGGCTCGGTGGCTTTCGCGGCATCCGTGCCAAGCTGGCAGGGTGCTTCATCTGTCGGGCGCCCCTCGACCATCGCCCTGTCGGGTGGATCAGCGGGATGAAGCGGGTTCGAGCGTCCGTGTTGGGGACCTATGGAGTCGCGGACCAGGCGTGCGGTCCGCCACGAGGGATTCGGCAGGCCTGTGCCTCGTGAGGGGTGAGGTGGCCGAGATCTCTGTGGTGCCTTCGGTGCTGCCCGCTTGCCGTGAACACGCCGAGCCCGGCCGCCGTAAGACGTAGAACCGGAGGCCTTCCGGTGCCCTGACGATCCTTGGCCTCCGCTGCTTCCGGCGTGGGTGTTCGAGCTGGAGCGGCGGCTGCTACGCGAGATGCGGACGATGACGATGCAGAGGTTGACAGGTAAGGCACTGCGGGCGCGCTGACGCAAGATCCATGGTGCGCACGTCCAGGATGCGTTCAGGTTGACCTGGTCAGGGTCTAACGGAGATCCAACCCTCCCCCACAAGCACAGGAGCACCCTTTTGACGTCGACGAAGTCTGTGATGAAGAAGCTGCCCGAGGTCACGCTGGCGTTCTGGATCATGAAGATCGCCGCGACGACCCTGGGTGAGACGGCGGGCGACCTGTTCTCCCAGACGCTCAAGTTCGGCTATTTCCTCACCACGATCGCCCTGTTCCTGATCTTCCTGGTGACGCTGGTGGTGCAGCTGCGGTCCTCGCGGTACAACCCGTTCTTCTACTGGACCGTGATCCTTTCGACCAGCATGGCCGGCACGACCATGTCTGACTTCATGAACCGCGACGCCAGCGACAAGTACCTCTCGGGCGGCGCCTCTTCGCTGGGCTGGGGCCCGCAGGGCCTCGGCCTCGGTTACCCGGAGGGAGCCGCGATCCTCGTCTCCATCCTCCTGGCGATCTTCCTCGCCTGGAGGATCAGCGGGATGACGTTCCAGATCCGCGACATCGTCACCTTCAGGGGCGAGGCCCTGTTCTGGGCGGCGATCCTCGTCTCCAACACCCTTGGTACCTCGATGGGCGACTTCCTGTCCGACAGCTCCGGACTCGGCTACCTGGGCGGTGCGGCGCTGGTGTCCAGCGTGCTGGTCGTGCTGGTCGTCCTGATGAAGGCGCCCGCCGTCCCGAACGTCCTCCTGTTCTGGATCGCCTTCGTCCTCACCCGCCCCCTCGGCGCCACCGCCGGCGACTTCCTCACCAAGCCGGTCGCCAAGGGCGGACTGGACCTCGGCACCGCGGGCTCCTCGGCCGTGCTGCTCGCGATGCTGTTCGGCCTGATGGCCTACGCCCACATTCAGGAGCGCAAGGCCGTCACACCGCGCCTTGAGACTGTCGTCCCGGAGATCGCAGCGGCCCGCCAGGAAGCAAGTCAACGGTAAGCACTGATTCAGCCCTCAGGGTGTCCGTAGGGCTCACTCGGGCTGAGCGGTCGATTGCCGAGTCCCGTGTGGCTTCCCTTCCGGCTTTCCTCGGGTGATTGAGCCGTTCGGCCCATGGCCCGGGCGGGCCGGGAGGCCTAGTGTCCTGCGAGGCGCTCTAATGGCTCTCGAACTCCGAGGGGAGCCGGCTTATGACAGGACACTCTGTTTCCGATGGGCGCGTGCTTGGCGCGCCCATCGATCTCAACGGGACCGGGCACTACGTGCACTGGGGTGTGGTGCAGGTGTCCGTCGCCAACCTCGTGGTGGTCGGGGTGATGCTGGTCGTCTTCGTGGCGGCCCTGCTCCTGCCCTTCCCCCGAGGGCGAGGCCGGCGATGAGCGGGGTGCCGGAGACCGGCGGAGGGTGGACCGGAGCGGTACGGCGGAGGTCGGTGCGGGCACTGCCCCCGGACAAGCTGCTGCCGGACGCACAGCCCGTGTACATGGCGTCATGGATCTACGTCTTCGGTGTGCTCACCCTCGCCTCGCTGATCGTCGTCCTGGTCACCGGCGGGGTGCTCGCCCTGAAGGGGCCCGCCTGGTGGCACGCCTCGGACGTCGGCAAGTACGTGAACAGCCTGCATCTGTGGAGTGTCGAGCTGTTCATGTTCTTCATGGTCATCCACCTGTGGGGCAAGTTCTTCATGGCCGCCTGGCGGGGTCGGCGGGCGCTGACCTGGATCACCGGCACGGTGTGCTTCTTCGCCTCGATCGGCACGGCCTTCACCGGCTACCTGGTCCAGCAGAACTTCGACTCCCAGTGGATCGCAGGGCAGGCCAAGGACGGGCTCAACTCGGTCGGCATCGGCGCGTTCTTCAACGTGCTGGACTTCGGCCAGATGCTGATGTGGCACATCGTCCTGCTGCCCTTCGTCCTGGTCCTGCTGGCGGGCTGGCACATCCTGCTGGTCCGGCTGCGCGGGATCGTGCCGCCGATCGACGCCACCGCGCCTCCCGCGGACGGAACGACGCGGGAGGCGGCGTGATGAACCGGCACACGCGCAATGCCGCCGTGCCCGACCCGGCCACCTTTCCGACCAGGCCGTACGACCTGGTCAAGGAGTTCACGATCGCGTTGGTCGTGGTCGCGCTGCTCACCGTGGGTCTGGCCGCCGTGTTCTCGTCGCCCGACGTCAAGCCGGTGACGCTGGCCTCCTGGGCGAGGGCCGACGGTGCCGACTTCACGGCGACCGGGGTGTCCGAACTCGGTGGCACCAGCGGTACGGCCGAGTACGGGCCGCCGTACAACCACACGCCGGGTGCGGCGCAGAAGCTGGGCCCGGTCGGGCTGCAGAGCGCCGCGGGGGTCCGCATCCCGGTGGACACGGCGAACGACTTCGTACTGGGCCCGCTGCGTGACGTCCCGGAACCGCCCGCCGTCACCGCTGCCCTCGCCACCTGGGACGCCGCCTCCGCCGCCCGGCACCGGGCATGGACCGCGGCCTACTCCGACGCCCTGGCCAAGGCCCACGGCGGTGCCCCCGCACAGGGCGACTACGGCCCTGTCCCCGTCCTCATCGCACGCCTTCTCCAACTGGCTCGCAGCGGCGGGCTGGACGGCCAACTCCAGGCGCAGGGCAAGTTCTACGAGACCGACTACACCCGCTCGCTGCTCTTCATCTCCGACGGTTCCTACCTGGAGTCCCTGGCCCGTGCCGAGCACCTCGGCGGTGACCAGTGGGGGATGATGAACGAGACCGGGAACTACCCGGGCCAGGCGTGGCTGTGGCTGTACACCTTCTGGTACCAGATCGAGCCCTTCAAGTCGTCCGGCAACGCCGACGCCCTGATCTGGGGTCTGATGGCCCTGCTCAGCCTGGTCCTGGTGCTGGTCCCCTTCATCCCCGGAGTGCGCTCGGTACCGCGCTGGACGCGGGTGCACCGGTTGATCTGGCGCACGTACTACCGCGAACAGGCCGCCGAAGGCCGCCGGCGGGAGTGATGACCGCGCCCGGACAAGGGCCGGTGCGGCCAACCGGATGTCGAGGGCGGGCCCTTGGGAACGAAGAGGCTTCTGCCGCTGACCGTGGTCAACAAGTGGCGGAGTGGGCGGGCCCTGTCGCCGGCCGGTGAACGTCGGCGGCCTCGATGGTCAGGGTGTCGTGGGCGATGTCCGTGCCGTCCCGCACGGTCACCTGGACGGCGTGTTTCTCGCCCGCGCGCCCAAGACGACCGGTGACCGTCACCTTGTGGCCCTTCACCTCGACCTGCAGGTCTGATCCGGCGGGTGCGGAGGCGTTCACGATGTGCTGCGGCCCTGCGGGCCACACGGTCACGGACGAAGTGAACTCCTCTCCGACCGTGACTTCGAGGTGCGACGGAGTGAGGATCATGAAGCCTTTCAGGTGCCATGACCCGTTGCCTGGACGTATCTGATTGCCGGTCATGCTGCCAGCGTGCGCCGGTACCGCGGGTCGGAGGAGGTGACGTTCGGCCTCTGCGGAGGGCCGACCGCGGCAGCCTCGGGGCCGTTCGGCCCCCTCTCCACGCATGGGCCCGACCGGCACGAAGCTGCTGCCGCTGACGGTGAAGAACGTCGTGCCCAGTCCGAGCGGGCACGCTCACTGACGCGAGTCGGCGTGGCAGGTCGTGTTCAAAGGCGGTGCAGAGTCTGGATGATCTTGGCTGTCACGGCCTTGGTGGAGTAAGGGTTCTGTACCGTCACGATCCTGCCGTCAGCGGTGGCGAAGGGGGTCATGGGGATGGCGTTCCTCGCGGTGGGTTACACCCGTACCGGCCGGGCGCCGCTCGACGAGACGGTCACGTTCGTCGAGGGGTAGCCGTGTCGTGTTTCCCGGGGTGCGGTCGGGAGTGCGCAGCGGTACACATCGAATGACCTGGACGGCGAGGTGATCGCCGCAGCGCATGAGGCCATACGTCACCTGGTCTCACCCGCGGCGTACACCGACGTGCCCCACTCGGCCTATCTGCCGGTGCTGGAGGCTGTCGCGGCTGCCGTCGAGTACTGCGAGTTCACCGGGCACCCGGGAGGCGCTCGGTACTACCGGTACTGGCACGCCCTGTTGCTGGCCGACCAGGCCCTGCGCGAGGCGATCTGAACGCGGCGGCTCGAGCCTGCTGTCACTCGCGCCGTCCTGGTGTGCGGGCACCGCCGGAGCCCGGGCCGTAGAGCGCGGCGATGTCCTCGGACGTCGCCCACCGGGTGTAGGTGGGCGACTGGGGCCAGCCGTCGGGGGAGTCCTGCCATTGCTCCTGGCGGCCGTACGGGAGGATGTCGATCAGGGCGAAGGTGTGGCTGAGCTGTTCGGTGCCGCGGCCGTCGGTGTGCCAGGTGCGGTAGACGGTGTCGCCGTCGCGCAGGAAGACGTTGACCGCGAATCCTCCGTCGGGCGGGGCGCCGACGTCGGTGCCGAAGGAGCTGCCCGCGGTGGAGTACCACGGCATCCGGTTGCCGACCCGCTGCTTGTAGGCGAGTGCATCCTTGATGGGGCCCTGGGTGACCACGACGAATCGGGCGTCGTAGTTGTCCAGGAAGTCCAGGCGGGTGTACTGCGAGGTGAACCCCGTGCAGCCCGGGCACTGCCATTCCTTGCCGGCGAACCACATGTGGTGGTAGACGATCAGTTGCCGCCTGCCTTCGAAGACGTCCGCCAGCCGCACGGGGCCGTCCTCGCCCTCGAGGGTGTAGTCGGGCATCTCGACCATCGGCAGCCGACGACGCTCGGCGGCGATGGCGTCGAGCTCCCGCGTCGCGGCCTTCTCCCGGGCGCGTAGTGCCTTGAGCCGGTCTTCCCAGGCGGCGGTGGAGACGACGGGTGGAAGCGCGTGGTCGGTCATGTTTCCCTCACAGAGCTCGTGCACGGCTTTCGCTTGTGCAGAGGCAGACTCCGGAGGGCCACGGAACTCATCGGCCGGCGGTCGAAGAGGCCGGGCGCGGTCACGCCTGGCAGGCGCAGCCGGCGGCGGACTTCGCCTCGGCGACCGTGCGGGTCGGGTCCGTCGAGGTTTCGGCGTCCGTGCGGCAGGCGTTGGCACCGCAGCAGGAGCCGGTGGCCGCGAGGGCGCGGGGGCTGTGCGCCCCGAACGCGGCCGGCTTGGTCGCCCGCACGATGCCGGAGTGCATGCCGTCGGCGACGGGATGCGTAGGGGTGATGGTGAAGCCGACCGCTTCCAGGCCCTCGCGGTACTCCGTGAAGGAGAGGGCGCCGGCGATACAGCCGACGGAGTCGCCGCGTTCCGCCCGCTGGGGCGGGGTGAGGGTGTCGTCGGCGATCACGTCCGAGACGCCGATGCGGCCGCCGGGCCTCAGGACGCGGAAGGTCTCCGCGAAGACGGCGGGCTTGTCGGTGGACAGGTTGATCACGTAGTTCCGTGGCCCCCGCCGCTCCCTGATCCGCCCTCCCCAGGAAGACACCGCCATGAACGTTCCCGGCCACCGCCCCTCCGTCCTCTTCGTCTGCGTCCACCACGCGGGCCGTTCCCAGATGGCCGCGGCTTTCCCACCCGCCTCGCGGGGGTCGGGTGGAGGTCCGCTCGGCCGGTTCCGCCCCCGCCGGCTCAGGTGATCACGATGGGATGCGGGGGCGCCTGCCCGGTGTTTCCCGGCAAGCGGTACCTCGACTGGCAGCTCGACGACCCCGCCGGGCAGGGAGTGGACGCGGTGCGGCCGATCCGGGACGCGATCGAGCGGCGTGTGCGCGGGCTGGTGGGCGAGTTGGGTGTCTGACGGTGCCGGGGAAGGGGCGAGTGCACCGAGCGTGGTTCTACTCCAATAGTTTTCCGCGGGCCCAGTAGCTTTCCAACACCGCCTGAACCGGCGGCCGTTCCCCTCGCCACAGCCACAGGAGACCCACCGCATGCCCCGACCGGCGCCGTACCTCGCAGTCGCCGACGCGTTGAGGGCGCGGGTTCTCGCCGGGGAGTGGGGGACCGGGCAGCGGCTGCCGTCGCGGGCGCGGCTCGCCGAGGAGTACGGCGTCGGGCGCAACGTCATGCAGCGGGCCGTGGAGCGCCTCATCGGCGAGGACCTCCTGGAAGGGCGCGCGGGTTCCGGCACCTACGTCCGGGTGCCGCGCGAGCGCCTGTGGATGATCCGCTCACGGCACGGCTCCCCCTCGCTCGCCGCCATGAAGGAGCGCGGCAGGGCCGGTGCCTGGGACGCGCACAGCCAAGTGCGCGTCCCCGCTCCTGAGGACATCGCCGAGCGACTCGCCATCGGCCCCGGTGACCTCTGCGTCACCACGCAGTACGAGTTCCTCGCCGACCGGCAGCCCGTCCAACTCTCCACCTCCTGGGAGCCGTTGGCCATCACCGACGGCACACCGATCGTCCTGCCCGAGCGGGGCCCGCTCGCCGGCAAGGGGGTGGTCGAGCGCATGCGCTCCATCGGCGTCGTCGTCGCCTCCGTGACCGAACTCCCGCGCCCGGCCCGTGCCACCCGGGAGCAGGCGAACCTCCTGGGGATCGGCCCCGGCGACCTGGTCCTCCAGATCGAGCGGACCATCTACGACACCGGCGGCCGCCCCGTGGAGACCGCCGACATCGTCATCCCGGACGTACGACGGGCCGTGGTCTACGAGTTCGGGGTCGACCGGTGAGCCGCCTCTTGAGCGATCCGGATTTCCGGCGCCTGTTCGCCGCCACCGCGCTCGGCCAGCTCGGCGATCGCATCACTTTCCTCGCCCTGCCCCTGGTCGCGATCGTCGCCCTGGACGCCGAAGCATTCCAGGTCGGCATACTCACCGCGATGACCACGGCGGGTTCTCTCCTGGTCGGACTTCCGGCGGGCGCATGGGTGGAGCGGATGCGGAAGCGGTCCGTGATGATCGGCACCGATCTGGTGCGGGCGTCGGTTCTGCTGACGGTGCCGATTGCCTGGTGGGCCGGGACGCTCACCATGGGGTGGCTTTACACCGTCGCACTGGTCCAAGGCGTACTGACCGTGTTCTTCGACGTCTCCTACGTCAGTTTCCTGCCGCATCTGGTGGGGCGCCGGAATCTCGTCGAAGGGAACGCGAAACTCTCGGCCGTCCGCTCCGTGACCAGCATCGGCGGCCCGGCGCTGACAGGTCCGCTGGTCGGCTGGGCGGGAGCGCCCGCCGCGCTGCTGGCGAGTTCGGTCGGGATGGCCGCGTCGGGGCTCATCGCCGTGGGTATCCGCAGACGTGAACCGCGGCCGGTACCGACGAGCGACAGGCCTCGACTGCGACAGGACATCGGGAAGGGTCTGAGATTCGTCCTCGGGCACCCCGTTCTGCGCGCGACCGTGCTGGCAGACGCGCTCTTCAATCTCTTCCTGATCGTGTATCAGACCATGCTGCTGGTCTTTCTGGAGAGGGAGTTGGGCCTCGATTCCTTCGGTATCGGCCTCGTCCTGTCGGGAATGGGCTGCGGTGCGCTGCTGGGCGCGTTGCTGGCGGCCCGATGCGTCCGGCGGTTCGGGCAGGGGCCGGTCATCTGGCTCGCTCCGCTGGTCACCTGTCCGCCGACCGTGCTGATGCCGCTCGCACGGCCCGGCTGGAGCGTGGGCGTGGCGGCGGTCGGTCTGGCGGCTCTCTCGCTCGGCGGAGTCGTGCGTGTGGTGGCCCAGTCGAGCCTGCAACAGGCCCTCACTCCGGACGAGTTCCTCGGGCGGACGAGTGCGACGGCACGCTTCGTGTCCTGGGGCGGCATCCCGCTGGGCGGGGTGCTGGGCGGAGCCTCGGGCTCCGTGTTCGGGGCGACGGCCACCCTGTGGATCGGCGCGGCCGGCATGACGCTGAGCTTCCTGCCGAACGTCATGTCACCTCTTCGCATCATGCGCGGCGCGCCGCATCCATCCGGCTGAGTGACGCGTCTACGTCGGTATGGACCTGGAGAAACGCCCCGAGCGGCCCGTGCGGCAGACGCCCGAAGGGTGTCTCGCCGTGGCGATCCGCATTCCCGTGCGGATCGTCGTGCTCGTACTGGTCGTCCCGGTGCGGATGGTGTGGGACGCGCTCGTGGTCGTGGGCCGGTTCCTGCGGGACACGGTGTTCAGGCCGCTGGGGCGGGCCCTGCTGTGGCTGGCGCGAGCGGTGTTCGTGTGGCCGCTGATCGCGCTGTGGCGGTATGTCGTCGTACCACTCGGCAAGGCGCTCGGATGGCTCGGGAACATCCTTCTGGTCATCCCCCTCGGCCGGCTGTACCGATCCGTGCTGACACCCCTCGGCCATGCCCTCGTGACCCTGCTGACGTGGCTGTACGCGCGCGTGCTCACCCCGGTCGGGCATGCCGTCGTCTGGTTCCTGCGGGGGACCGGCGCGGTGCTCGCCGCGATCGCGGGCGCGGTGTACGCCGTCGTGGCCCGGCTGGCGCGGTACCTCCTCGTCGTACCCGCCCTGTGGGTGTACGAGTGGATCCTCGCCCCCGTCGGACGCGTGATCGCCTGGTGTGCGCAGGGGGTGGCGCGGGCCCTGGACCTGCTGTTCGACGGCGTCGGCATCGCGCTGTACTGGGTCGGCCGGGTGCTGTTCGTGCTGCCCGCGCCGGCGCTGTGGCGCTGGGTCCTCGTCCCCGTCGGACGGGTGCTCGCCGTCGTTTGGCGGGAGGTGTGGGACGCGCTCGGACACGCCTGGCGGGTGGCCGGGCGGATCTCGCTCGCCGTGGGGCGGGCACTGGCGACCCTCTTCCGGTGGACCTTCGTGGAGCCCGCGCGGTGGGCGTACCGGACCGTCCTCACCCCCGTCGGACACGTCATCAGGGACGTCCTGGTGCGGCCCGTCGCCTCCGTCGCGCGCAGTGTGGGGCGGGCGACGCGGGAGGCGCTGGCCTCCGCCCGGGAGTCCGTACGGCAGGCGCGGGCCGACTTCCGGCGGATGCTCTTCGGCGAGCCCGCGCGGGTCGAAGCCGTGGACCGGCGGGAACCAGCGGGCCGCGAGACACGTACTCTAGGTAGCAGTACGACCGCTCTCACGAAGGACTGAACGACACTGGGCAAGCGACAGCCCGAAGGCCCGCCGCCCGCACCCGCGGTGCAGCGCATCCGACTGCGCTACACCAAGCGCGGCCGCCTCCGGTTCACCAGCCACCGTGACTTCCAGCGCGCCTTCGAGCGTGCGCTGCGCCGTGCCGAGGTGCCGATGGCGTACTCGGCGGGGTTCACGCCGCATCCGAAGGTGTCGTACGCCAATGCCGCACCCACCGGCACGGGCAGTGAGGCGGAGTTCCTGGAGATCGCCCTCACCGAGGCGCGCGATCCGGAGAAGCTGAGGCTTCTGCTCGACGAGTCGCTGCCCACCGGGCTCGACATCGTCGACGCGGTCGAGGTCCGGACCTCCGGCCTCGCCGACCGGCTCACCGCTTCCGTGTGGGAGCTGCGGCTGGCCGGCGTGGAGCCTGCCGAGGCCGAGCGGGCCGTCGCCGCCTTCAACTCCGCCGAGGCCGTCGAGGTCCAGCGGATGACGAAGAACGGCGTGCGGACCTTCGACGCCCGCCCCGCGGTCGTAGATCTTGAAACGCATAGTGAACCGGCTGATAGGCCGACCGACCAGCCCTGTGCGATACTGCGGCTGGTTGTTCGGCACGTGACGCCTGCCGTACGACCCGACGACGTCCTGTCCGGTCTCCGCGCCGTGGCCGACCTGGCGCCGCCGGTCCCCGCAGCGGTGACCAGGCTGGCGCAGGGGCTGCTCGATGAAGAGACCGGCACGGTGACCGACCCGCTCGCGCCCGACCGCGAGGCAGCGACGGCCCTCCAAACGGCCGATTCCGCTGCCGCCGCGAAGGCGCCGGCGTAAGGAAGGTCCCGCGAAAGGACGGACGTCGTAGCGCCGCCCTCGTACTCGGGAGCCACCTGGGTCGGGCAGCGCACCGACCAGAAGACTTTCGCCAGGCCGTACGCAACATGCGTACGGAACCGGCGAGACAGGACACAGAGAGCTCCCGTGCGGCGCCCGCGCCCCGGACGGCGGCACACGCGCATCGCGCGGGCCGCGGACGTCAACGGCGGTCGATCCTCACGATCGACGCCGGACCAGGCGCGGCGCCCGGGAGCCTGACGGGAGATAAGCCCGCATGCTCGAACCGACCGAACCCCAAGAGGGTTCCGAACTCAACACTCCCAGCGACACCCTGCCGCCGCGTCGTCGGCGCCGTGCCGCTTCACGCCCCGCGGGACCGCCCGCCGGGGGCGCCTCCGAAACGCCGGAGGAGATCACCGCGTCGGCCATGACGGCCGACGACGACCAGAAGGCCGACGAGAACGTCGAGCCGGTGGTCGCGGCCGAGGCCGAGGAACTCGACGAGGCTGTCGAGGCCGAGGGGGCCGAGGAGGCGCCCGCCGCCGAGGAGCCCGCACCCGCCGGTCGTACCCGCCGTCGTGCGACGCGTCGCGTCTCCACGCCCGCCGGGGCCCCGGCCGCGGCCGAAGCCGCCGAGACCGTGCTGCCCGCCACCGCTCCGGCCTCCCTGGAGGAGGCCGCGGCTGTCGTCGAGACGCCGGTGAGCGCCGAGGCCGAGGAGGCCGCCGTGTCCGGTGAGGACACCGAGGACGGCGCTCCGCGTCGTACCCGTCGTCGCGCGACGCGTCGTGCGTCCGCACCGGCCGGGGCGCCCGCTGCCGTCGAGGGCGCGGAGACCGTCGTGCCCGGGGAAGCCGCCGAGAGCGCCGGGGAAGCCGCGGCCGTCGCCGAGGCGCCCGCCGAGGAGGCCGCGTCCGCCGGACGTACCCGCCGCCGCGCGACCCGCCGGGCCTCCGCGCCCGCCGGTGCACCGCAGTCGGCCGACGCCGCCGAGACCACGCAGACCGCGGAGGCCGAGCCGGCCACCGTGATCGAGGCGGCCGTGCCCACGGTGGCCGCCGAAACCGTCGTAGCCGAGGAGGATGCCGTGTCCGACGAGGCTGCCGAGGACGCCGCTCCGCGCCGGACCCGCCGTCGGGCCACGCGCCGTGTGTCCGCGCCGACCGGGGCACCCGAGGGCGCCGATTCGGCGCAGGTGCCCGAGGTCGCGTCCGGTGCGGCCGAAGCGCCTGCCGCCGAGACCCGTACGGCCGAGGTCCCTGCTTCCGCCCAGGCCGATGAGGACGCCGCCCCGAGTCGGGGGCGTCGTCGGGTGGCCCGTAAGGCCGCCACCGGCTTCTCCGCGCCCGCCGCGGTCAAGGGTGGCGGCGAGGCCGCCGAGGACGAGGAGCCGAAGCGGCCGAAGCGGCCCGCCGTGGCCGTGTTCCAGGCGCCCGTGTTCACCGAGCCGATGTTCCAGACGCCGGAGCGGGCCGCCGCCGCCGCGGCCGCCGCGGCCGAGGCCGAGGTCGAGGTCGCCGAACCGGAGGAGGAGCTCCAGGAGGAGCAGGCCGGGGCGCGCCGTCGGCGTCGTCGCCGGGGCGGCGCGTTCGGGGACGAGGCCGAAGCGGCCGGCGTCACCGAGACCGCCGCGGAGGACGAGGCGGAGGAGGCCGAGGAGTCGGTCGAGGACGCCGGTGAGGGTGACGAGGCCGAGGAGACCGGGTCGCGGCGGCGCCGTCGGCGCGGTGGCCGCCGTCGTCGGCGCGGTGAGTCCGCCGAGGCCGGCGGGGACGACGAGGCGGAGGACGGCGACGACACCGAGCAGTCCTCCCAGGACGCCGAGGACAGCGAGCAGGAGGAAGAGGACGCCGAGGACGCTCATGACGAGCCCGGCGGTTCCAGCTCCAGCCGTCGCCGCCGTCGGCGTCGCCGGCGCGCCGGCGACTCCTCCGTGGACGCGGAGCCCGGTGACGGCGACCCCGAGCGCACCGTCGTCAAGGTCCGTGAGCCCCGCCCGAAGTCCGAGCCGTCCGACGAGGTGCAGTCCATCAAGGGCTCCACGCGCCTGGAGGCCAAGAAGCAGCGCCGCCGGGAAGGCCGTGAGCAGGGCCGTCGCCGTGTTCCGATCATCACCGAGGCCGAGTTCCTCGCCCGCCGCGAGGCCGTCGAGCGGGTGATGGTCGTCCGGCAGAGCGGTGAGCGTACGCAGATCGGCGTCCTGGAGGACGGCGTGCTCGTCGAGCACTACGTCAACAAGGAGCAGGCGACCTCGTACGTCGGCAACGTGTACCTGGGCAAGGTGCAGAACGTGCTGCCCTCGATGGAGGCCGCCTTCATCGACATCGGCAAGGGCCGCAACGCGGTGCTCTATGCCGGTGAGGTCAACTTCGAGGCGCTCGGCATGGCCAACGGCCCGCGGCGCATCGAGTCCGCGCTCAAGTCGGGCCAGTCCGTCCTCGTCCAGGTCACCAAGGACCCGATCGGGCACAAGGGCGCGCGTCTGACCAGCCAGGTCTCTCTCCCGGGCCGCTACCTCGTGTACGTCCCCGAGGGCTCCATGACCGGCATCAGCCGCAAGCTGCCCGACACCGAGCGGGCCCGGCTGAAGACCATCCTCAAGAAGATCGTCCCCGAGGACGCGGGCGTCATCGTGCGCACCGCCGCCGAGGGCGCGAGCGAGGACGAGCTGCGCCGCGACGTCGAGCGACTGCAGGCGCAGTGGGAGGACATCCAGAAGAAGTCGAAGAACGGCAACGCCCCGACGCTGCTGTACGGCGAGCCGGACATGACCGTCCGGGTCGTCCGCGACATCTTCAACGAGGACTTCACCAAGGTCGTCGTCAGCGGTGACGAGGCGTGGGAGACCATCCACGGATACGTCGCGCACGTCGCGCCCGACCTCGCCGACCGGCTGTCGAAGTGGACCTCCGAGGTCGACGTCTTCGCCACGTACCGGATCGACGAGCAGCTCTCCAAGGCGCTGGACCGCAAGGTCTGGCTGCCCAGCGGCGGTTCGCTGGTGATCGACCGGACCGAGGCGATGGTCGTCGTCGACGTCAACACCGGCAAGTTCACCGGCCAGGGCGGCAACCTCGAAGAGACGGTGACGCGCAACAACCTGGAGGCGGCCGAGGAGATCGTCCGCCAGCTGCGGCTGCGGGACCTCGGCGGCATCATCGTCATCGACTTCATCGACATGGTGCTGGAGTCCAACCGGGACCTGGTGCTGCGGCGCCTCCTGGAGTGCCTGGGCCGGGACCGGACCAAGCACCAGGTCGCGGAAGTGACCTCGCTGGGCCTGGTCCAGATGACCCGCAAGCGGGTCGGCCAGGGCCTGCTGGAGTCCTTCTCCGAGACCTGCGTCCACTGCAACGGCCGCGGTGTCATCGTGCACATGGAGCAGCCGACCTCCGCCGGTGGCGGCGGCAAGCGCCGCAAGCGCGGGCGGGGCGGCGACGGGCACGAGCACGTGCACGAGGCCGCCGTGGCCGTCGAGGCTCCGGAGGCCGAGGAGGCCGAGACGGAGGCCGAGCTCGCCGCCGAGGTCGCCGAGCCGGTCGCCCTCTCCGCGCCCGTCTTCGAGCCCGACGAGGAGCTGTACAGCAGCGTCGCCGAGGCGGAGGCGGCCGTACGGGGTGGTCGTTCGCGGCGCAGGGCGAGTCGGCGGGCTTCGGCTCCGGCGGGTGCGCCGCGTGCCGAGGACCGCCGGGACGAGCGGCGTTCGGCGGGACGTGACGAGGCCCGTGCCGAGGAGAGCGCGCCGACCCCTCAGGAAGTGACGGCCGAGGTCGCGGCCGAGCTTCCGGTCCAGCCGGAGCGGGCCGCCGCGGCACACGCCGAGCCGGTCGCCGCCGAGGACCCGGTCGTCGAGGCCGCCGCTGTCGAGGAGGCCGCGCCCAAGGGCCGTACGCGCCGTCGCGCCACCCGCAAGGTGTCCGCGCCCGCCGGTTCGCCGGCCGGGGCCGAGGCCGCCGTGGTGACGGTCGCCGAGACCGCGCCGGTCGCGGAGGCCGTGCCCGCCGCCGAGACGGTCGCTCAGGAGCCCGAGGCGCCCGCCGAGAGCGCCGCCCCGGCCCGTCCGCGGCGTCGCGCGGTGCGCAAGGAGACCGCGCCCACCGCGTCCGAGGAGACGGCCGTCGTGGTCGTCCCGTCGGCCACGGAGGCCGGCGAGGGTGCCGAGGAGGGTGTCGAGGAGGCCGCTCCGGCCAAGAAGACGGCCCGGAAGACGGCCAAGAAGGCGACCGCGAAGAAGGCGGCCACCAAGAAGACGGCGGCCAAGAAGACCGCGGCCAAGAAGACCGCCGCGAAGAAGACGACGGCCAAGAAGGCTGCCAAGGTGACGGCCGCGAAGACGGCGGCGAAGCAGAGCGCCTCGGCCGTCTCGGCCTCGACGGAGGACTGACCTCCGCACCCGCGACGAAGCGGGAGCGACAGCGGCGCGGGCGTCCGGTGCGAACCGGGCGCCCGCGCCGTCGTGTGACAGGCGGCCATGGACGACCGGGCCGCGCCCATGTGCACGCCCGAGTCGACGTACGCCTCAGGTGTGCGCCCTGGCCTGCCGGTACGGGGTTCTCTGCCTGACCGGTCAAGGACTGGGCTGGACTGCCTGATACCTGCGTCCGACTGGGCGGTTTCCGTGACGGAACGAAGGCAGAGAGTAATGGACGGGACTAGCGTGGCGTCGACCGTCAAGTGATCGTCTGCCCGATCCACGCTGGCGTTGGCCACTGAGCGGGCTGCCATGCCGAAATGAGTTCGCTTATGCACGTCGCTTTCCGCCGCACGCTCCTCAACAGGACCGTCATGACCGCGTGCGGGTTGTCGGCACTGCTCGCCGCCTCCGTGACGGTCGGCTCGGGTGCCGCTGCCGACGAGCCACGTCCGGTGACGGGAGGAAGCCCCTCCCGCGAGGGGGCGGTCATCACACTGACCACCGTAAAGGTCGGCGCGCCCGGCAATCGTCCGGTAGGCATTCTCCCGTTCAAGGACGCCCTGTACCGTTCATGCGCCGACGCCCCTTCCCCGAAGGAATGCCTTCGAGTCGGCGGCGTGCCCTATCGCTACGAGATCGGTCGGCTCGAAGTCACCGTCGAACAGTGGGTGGCGTTCCTGAACACGGTCGATCCCGAGGGACGCAACCCCCATCGTCTCTATGACGAGACCGAGAGTTCGACCGCGTGGCCGAAGTACGGCCAGATCAACCTCTCCCCAAGTGCCGGTAGGGGCCGTCACTACTCGGTGGCCTTCCCGCAGTGGGCGGACAAGCCATATGGCTTCGCGAACTTCCTGAGAGCGGCACGTTTCGTCAACTCGCTCTACAACGGCCGACTGATCTCCAAGCGGGCCGACAGCAAGGGCAGCTTCACCTACGTCACGTACCAGGTCGCGTTGTCGTCGCAGACCGAGCGCGGGATGTACGACCTGGCCCGGCCGCAGACGACCCGAGTGCATCGCGCGGGGTTCGTCCTGCCAAGCCAGGACGAGTGGATCAAAGCGGCTTACTACGACCCGAGCGGCGGCGGCACCTACTCCTACTGGAAGTACCCGACCAACCCGGGAGTCTTCGGTGACGGAGAGGCGACCGCACCCGGCCCCACCATCCTCAACCCGGGCACCGGCGACGTCACCAACGCTGCGACCCAGCCGCTGGCCTCGTACCACGCGGACGGCAGACCGGCACCGAGCTGGTGCCCGACACAGCTGAGCCCCGAAGCGTGCTCCACCGTCAACCCGTTCGGATTCGACCCGACCATCTATGCCAAGGGCTACCAGGGCAGCCTCAGCACCGTCGGCGCGGCGAGGACCACATCGCCGTGGGGCACCCTTGACCAGGGCGGTAACGCGGTCGAGTGGACCGACACGATCACAGCGCCCCCTGCCGGGCAGAGTTCCGCACGGGTCTGGCGGCGGCTCCACGGCGGAATCTCCAACGCATCCGCCTACCAGATGTGGCCCTCAGCTGTTGGACTGCAGCCGCAGGACAACGTGTTCTACAACCACACCTATCCGTGGCTGGGCATCCGGATCGGGACGATCGGCGACCTGAAGCCCGGCAAGCCCTAGCCTCGATCCAGTCGTGAGAGAAATCGCGAGCACCGGGGCCCGGTTTGACCCCCTCGGCCACGGCCCCGTACTCTTGACCGTCGGCGTGTCCTTGGATATGGGCGCGCCACATCCCCGTAAACCTCATTCCTCCAGGGCACTGGGTGCTCCGGAGAGGCCGTCCGTGTCGGGTGGCTGGACTGCGGGGGTGCCGTTCCCGAGCGAGAGAGTGAGATCCGCGTGTACGCCATCGTGCGCAGCGGTGGTCGCCAGCACAAGGTTGCTGTCGGCGACATCGTTGAGGTTGACAAGATTTCCACTGCCAAGGTTGGCGACACGGTCGAGCTCTCGACCCTGCTCGTTGTCGACGGCGACGCTGTGACCAGCGACCCGTGGGTGCTGGCCGGCATCAAGGTCCAGGCCGAGGTCGTGGACCACCACAAGGGCGTCAAGATCGACATCCTTCGCTACAAGAACAAGACCGGCTACCGCCGTCGTCAGGGCCACCGCCAGCAGTACACGGCGATCAAGGTCACTGAGATCCCCGCGGCTGCGAAGTAAGGGACTGAGGAGAGATGGCACACAAGAAGGGCGCATCGTCCACCCGTAACGGTCGTGACTCCAACGCTCAGCGCCTCGGCGTGAAGCGCTTCGGTGGTCAGGTCGTCAACGCGGGCGAGATCCTGGTCCGCCAGCGCGGCACCCACTTCCACCCCGGTGCGGGCGTCGGCCGTGGCGGCGACGACACGCTGTTCGCGCTGCAGCCCGGTGCGGTGGAGTTCGGTACGTTCCGTGGCCGCAAGGTCGTGAACATCGTTCCGGTCGCCTGAGGCATCAGGTAGCTGATCGGAAGCTTTTCGCGAGGCGGACCTCACTTCCCTGGTGGGAAGGCGGGTCCGCCTTTCGCGTGTTAGTACATGAGACAGTCCCGTACGTATCTGGAGGCACACCCGATGACCACCTTCGTGGACCGCGTCGAGCTGCATGTCGCCGCGGGTAGCGGAGGTCACGGCTGTGCCTCCGTCCACCGTGAGAAGTTCAAGCCGCTCGGCGGGCCCGACGGCGGGAACGGCGGGCGGGGTGGGGATGTGATCCTCACCGTCGACCAGTCGATCACCACGCTTCTCGACTACCACCACTCCCCGCACCGCAAGGCCACCAGCGGCAAGCCCGGTGAGGGCGGCAACCGGGCCGGCAAGGACGGGCAGGACCTGGTCCTTCCGGTGCCGGACGGGACCGTGGTGCTGGACACGGCCGGCCATGTGCTCGCCGACCTGGTCGGGCACGGCACGTCGTACGTCGCCGCGCAGGGCGGCCGGGGCGGGCTCGGCAACGCGGCACTGGCCTCCGCTCGGCGCAAGGCGCCCGGGTTCGCGCTGCTCGGTGAGCCGGGGGATCTGCAGGACATCGTCCTGGAGCTGAAGACGGTCGCCGACGTGGCGCTGGTCGGGTACCCGAGTGCGGGCAAGTCCTCGCTGATCTCGGTGCTGAGCGCTGCCAAGCCGAAGATCGCGGACTATCCCTTCACGACACTCGTCCCCAACCTGGGTGTGGTGACGGCCGGTTCGACCGTGTACACCATCGCGGACGTGCCGGGTCTGATCCCGGGCGCCAGCCAGGGCAAGGGGCTGGGCCTGGAGTTCCTGCGGCATGTGGAGCGGTGCAGTGTGCTCGTGCATGTGCTGGACACGGCGACGCTGGAGTCCGAGCGGGACCCCGTCTCCGACCTCGATGTCATCGAGGAGGAGCTGAAGCAGTACGGCGGGCTCGACCGGCGACCGCGGATGGTCGTGCTGAACAAGATCGACGTACCGGACGGCAAGGACCTCGCGGAGATGGTGCGGCCGGATCTGGAGGCGCGGGGATACCGGGTCTTCGAGGTGTCGGCGGTTGCTCATCTCGGGCTGCGGGAGCTGTCGTTCGCGCTGGCGGAGCTGGTGGCGAAGCACCGGGCCGCGAAGCCGAAGGAGGAGGCGACGCGGATCGTCATCCGGCCGAAGGCCGTCGACGACGCGGGCTTCACGGTGACGCAGGAGGAGGACGGGCTGTTCCGGGTGCGGGGCGAGAAGCCCGAACGCTGGGTGCGGCAGACCGACTTCAACAACGACGAGGCCGTGGGGTATCTCGCGGACCGGCTCAACCGCCTCGGTGTGGAAGAGGAGTTGATGAAGGCCGGGGCCCGGGCGGGTGACGGTGTCGCCATCGGGCCCGAGGACAACGCGGTCGTCTTCGACTGGGAGCCGTCGATGATGTCCGGCGCGGAGATGCTGGGACGGCGTGGCGAGGACCATCGCTTCGAGGCGCCGCGGCCTGCGGCGCTGCGGCGACGGGACAGGCAGGCCGAGCGGGACGAGGCGGAGCAGGAGTACGGCGACTTCGATCCGTTCGCCGAGTAGGGGCGCAAGCAGCGGGTTAACGCCGGGGAAAATCGCGCCACACTCCAGGGCAACCCCCTCGCTCCCCGGCGAGTCGTACTGGGCACGCGGACGCAGATCTTGGATCTCGCCGCTCTCAACTGCGACAGATCCCTGGAGTTGGCGTGCCCGAGTCCGTTGTTGTGCCCAGAATCCGGCGTGCCGCGGTCGCCGTCGCGCTGCTCGCCGGGACGGCCGCCGTGGCGCCCCTCGCCCATGCGCAGCCCACCGCCGCCAAGGCGGTGCGGCAGGACTTCAACGGGGACGGGTACGAGGACCTGGCCACCGGGGCGCCGGACGCGAGTGTCGGGGGCAGGAAGGGCGCCGGTTATGTGGCCGTCGTGTACGGGTCGGCGCACGGGCTGAACCTCGCGAGCAGGAAGGTGTTCACGCAGGCCACGGCCGGTGTGCCCGGTACTCCGGAGGCGGGGGACGCGTTCGGTGCGCATCTTGTCGCCGGTGACCTGGACGGGGACGGTTTCACCGACCTCGTCGTGCCTGCGGCGGGAGAGCGGTGGACGCAGGGCGGGGTCGCCCGCAAGGGGAGCGTCACCGTGCTGTGGGGCGGTGGGCGCGGGCTCTCGGGTGGGACGATTCTGCCGGGTGACGTCGTCGACAGCTTCGCGCGTGTCGTCGTAGGCGATTTCGACGGTGACGGGCATGCCGATCTGGCCGGGCCGTCGGAGGTGGAGTCGGGGCCGTTCACGCGGAGCGGGGTGCCTGCCCGTCAGCAGGACATCTCCTTCACCGACGGCGATCTGAGGGTGCTGGACGTGGCCGTCGGGGATGCCGACGGGGACGGCATCAGTGATGTCGTCGTGCTCACCGGGCCGTTCGACTTCGACGACCCGGGCGACGAGAACTCCGGTCACAGTCTCCTTTACCTGCACGGCACTTCGGACGGCCTTGCCCCGCTGACCCACCTGAAGGACGGAGCGGGCCGGGACATCGAGGGCGGCGAGAGCCTCGCGCTCGGTGACGTCAACGGGGACGGGCGGGACGACATCGTCTTCGGGCGGCCGTTGGTCGCTCACTCGGGGGACGGGGCCGTCGATCCGAGTGAGTACGGAGAGCGTGTCGGGGTCGTGCTCGGCTCGGCGCGGGGACCCCAGGTCGCGGATCCACGGACCGTCGACCAGGGCACGCCCGGTGTCCCCGGCACGGTTGAGGGGGGCGACTACTTCGGGATGGATGTCGCCGTCGGTGATGTGAACGGCGACGGGTACGCCGACATCGTGGCCGGGAGCCCCGGTGAGGACTTCTCCGGAATCCAGGACGCGGGCACGGTCACCGTCATTCCCGGCCGCGCGGGCGGGCCGACCGGCGCCGGCTCGAAGGTCTTCAGCCAGAACACCTCCGGTGTGCCGGGAACCGCCGAACGCTCCGACGGCTTCGGCCAGGCCCTCACCCTCCTCGACGGCGACGACGACGGCCGCGCGGATCTCGTCGTCGGCGCCCCCGGCGAGAACTCCGGAGCCGGAGCGGTGTGGGCCTTCCGGTCCAGCACCTCCGGCGTCACCACCACCGGCGCTGTCTCCTTCGGCGCCAGGCAACTCGGTACCGATCCCCAACTCGCCCGTCTCGGCCGCGAGTTCACCAACCGCTGACCTCCTTCGGGCGCGCCTTGCCGCACCTGGGGGCGCCCGATGAGAACTCCTTGGCCGACTGGGCCGCCTTCGGGACGAGCCTCGCACGCTGATCCACTTCCACAGGAGAGAGCGACCATGAACAGACGAAAAGGCGCATGGCGTACGGGACTTGCCGTCGTCCTCGCGGTCACCGGGGCCGTCGCCCTCCCGGCCGCGCACGCCTCCGCCGGCACCCAGGTGACCACGGCGAAGCTGCAGGACGACTTCAACGGGGACGGCTACTCCGACCTCGCCGTCGCCGCGCCCTCGGCGACCGTCGGCGGGAAGAAGACCGCGGGGTACGTCGCCGTGGTCTACGGGTCGGCGACCGGGCTGAAGACCTCCACCAAGCAGGTGTTCAGCCAGAACAGCGCGGGTGTGCCGGGGAGTGCGGAGACCGGTGACCGGTTCGGGAGTGCGCTGAGCACCGCTGACCTGGACGGGGACGGCTATGCCGATCTCGTCGTCGGGGTGGGCGGGGAGGACACCTCGGCGGGGACCGACGCCGGGTTGACCGAGGTGATCTGGGGTGGTGCGAAGGGACTGTCCGGCGGAGCCGCGCTGGCCGGCGGGAACGCGTACGACGCCCTCGGTGCCGAGGGGCATCTCGCCGTCGGCGATGTGAACGGGGACGGCGCCCAGGACGTCCTCACCGTCGAGCACGCCCACGACCTGCGCGTCCTCAGCGGCCCCTTCGCCCGGGACGGCTCCACCGTGCACGGCGGACAGGTCGTCAAGGACCCGTTCGACAGCCGGGTCATGGACCTCGCCACCGGTGACCTCAATGGCGACGGCATCACCGACGTGGCCGCGGTCGAGAACGACGGCGACGAGTACGACGCCCGCCGCATCGTCCACTGGACGGGCACCAAGGACGGGCTCACCCCGTACACGCTGGTCTACGACATCGACGGCGCCGGCCTCCAGGGCGGCGAGAACCTCGACATCGGGGACGTCAACAAGGACGGCTATGACGACATCGTGGTCGGCCGGGCCGTCGACGGCTACGACAGCGACGCCGACAACCCGTACGTCAAGGGCGGCCGTATCACCTGGGTTCCCGGCACCGCCGAGGGACCCGACGGGACGAAGGCGAAGTTCGTCTACCAGGACACCCCGCTGGTGCCGGGCACCGCGGAGAAGGGCGACCACTTCGGGACCGACGTCTCGGTCGCCGACGTCGACGGAGACGGCTACGCCGACATCGCGGCCGGCGTGCCCGGCGAGGATCTCGGCTCGATCGCCGACGCGGGCAGCGTCGTCGTCCTGCGCGGCACCAACACCGGTCCGACGAGCAGCGGCTCCGTGGTGTTCAGCCAGAACACCACGGGCGTGCCCGGCACCGCGGAGAAGGGCGACGCCTTCGGCCTGGCCACCCATCTGGTGGACCTGGACCACGACGGCCGTGCCGAACTCGTTGTCGGCGCGCCCGGGGAGAACGCCGGCCAGGGCGGGGTGTGGGTGTTCAAGGCCAACGAACACGGCATCACAGCGGCCGGCTCCCACACCTTCGGCGCCGGCACCCTCGGCACCGTCGCCGCGGGCGCCAGGCTGGGCTCGGGGTTCGACGACTGAGCGGCCACTGAGTATCCGTCAGACACGTTGCTCTTGACTCGTTTTAGCGGACCCGTTGCGACAAGATCAGGTTCATCCTGTTGTTCCCGTGTCGCAACGGGTCTTCTGTTGTCTGCCTATTTGTCATGCACGCGAAGGCTCGCGTTCAGCGGGTGGACCGACCCGGTGCGTGAGCTTGCACGAGTCCAAGAGGCCAGCGAGGCAAGGGAGTTCGACGATGACCGGAGCAAACTCGCCCGACCGACGCCGCTTTCTGACCGCCGGTGCCGCCGTCCTCGGTGCCGCGGCCTCCGCCCAGCTGTGGCTGCCGGGTACCGCCCGAGCAGCCGAAAACACCCTGCCCGACGGTGTGTTCAGCCTTGGGGTGGCCTCCGGCGACCCCCTCCCCGACGGCATCGTCCTGTGGACCCGGCTCGCCCCGGACCCGCTGAACGGCGGCGGTATGCCCGACGAAGTGGTCCCGGTGGAGTGGGAGATCGCCGAGGACGAACGGCTGAGAAAGGTCGTCCGCCGGGGTGTCGCCCAGGCGCGGCCCGAGTACGGGCACAGCGTTCACGTGGATGTACGGGGGCTGCGCCCGGACCGCTCGTACTGGTACCGCTTCCGTACGAGTGGCCAGATCTCGACCGTCGGCCGTACCCGCACCGCCCCGCACCCGCACAGCAAGGGCGGCTCCCTGCGCATCGCGCTGGCCTCCTGCCAGAACTGGCAGCACGGCTACTTCACGCCGTACGCCGACATGCTCGCCCAGGACCCCGACTTCGTCCTCTTCGTCGGCGACTACATCTACGAGTCCACGCCGTCGTCGGCGGGTCCGCGGCGGCACGAGGGCACGGGGGAGCCGTACACCCTGGTCCAGTACCGCAACCGGTACGCCCAGTACCGCACCGACCCCGACCTCGCCGCGATGCACGCGAACGCCCCCTGGGTGGTCACCTTCGACGACCACGAGGTCGACAACGACTGGGCCGGCGAGATCCCGCAGGACCCCGGCAAGCAGTCGCACGACGCCTTCGTGGCCCGGCTGACGGCGGCCTTCCAGGCGTACTACGAGCACATGCCGGTCCGTGCGTCGGCCATCCCGAACGGCCCGCACATCCAGATGTACCGCCGTCTGGAGTTCGGCCGCCTGGCCCGCCTCAACGTCCTCGACACCCGCCAGTTCCGCAGCGACCAGGTGACCGGCCAGGCCGCCGCCGAGGACCCCTCGCTCACGATGCTCGGCGCCGAGCAGAAGCAGTGGCTCCTCGACGGGCTGCACGACTCGCCCGCCCGCTGGAACCTGATCGCCTCGCAGATCATGATGGCCGAGACCGACCTCCAGATCGGCGACGGCAAGCTCTGGTACTACGACGCCTGGGACGGCTACCAGGTCGAACGCAACGCCCTGCTCGGCGAGTTCGCCGACATCCGCAACCCGGTCGTGCTCAGCGGCGACCGGCACCTCACGATGATCAGCGACCTCAGGACGGACTACGACGACCCGGACTCCGAGGTCGTCGGCGCCGAATTCGTCGGCACGTCCATCTCCAGCAACGGCGACCAGGACCAGGCCGCCTTCCACGCCCAGTGGGACCCGCTGATGCCGGACAACCCGCACTGGAAGCTGATCGACGCCCACCGCGGCTACCACCTCTTCGACATCGACCGGCACGGCGTCGACGCACAGGTGCGGGTGGTCGACACGGTCGTACAGCCGACGGCTACGGCGAGCACGTATGCGCGGCTGCGGGTGGAGAACGGCCGGCCCGGGGTCGAAAAAGTGTGACACTTTCCCGTAAAGTGACACACTTTTGGCGAACATGAACCCTGTGTGACGGGAGCCTGGGACTCATCTGTGTCCCAGGTCTCTCTCAGGTAAGTCTCAGGTATTCCTCTTACCGTCCCTTAACCATGGAGACGGACTGTACGACACTGCCCGCGGGCACCCGGCTGCTGCACATCGGCCCGCACAAGACCGGGACCACCTCGATCCAGGGCGCGCTCTTCGCCGCGAAGGACCAACTGCCCGCGCACGGTGTCGAGTTCCCCGGGCATACCCGGCACCCGATGGAGGCCGCGCTGGCCGCCTGCGCCCGGCCCGCGATGATGGGCGACACCGTGCCCACCGACCAGCACTGGACGAAGCTGCTCCAACAGGTCGAGGCCACCGGGAAGCGCACCTCGGTGATCAGCAGCGAGTTCTTCGCCGACGCCGAGGACGATGCGACCGTCGCCCGGATCGTCGAGCAGCTCGGCGGGGAGCGCGTGCACATCCTGGTCACCCTGCGCCCACTGGCGAAGATCATGCCGTCGCAGTGGCAGCAGTACGTGCAGAACGGGCTGCGCCTGGGGTACGAGGACTGGCTGCGGCACATGCTGAAGAAGGCCCCGTACGAGAAGCCCACCCCCAGCTTCTGGCGTCGGCACCGGCATGACCGGCTGGTGGAGCGGTGGGCGCGGGTGGCCGGGCCGGAGCGGGTCACCGTCGTCGTGGTCGACGACCGCGACCGGGGCGGGCTGATGCGTACCTTCGAGACACTGCTCGGACTGCCCGAGAATCTGCTGCAGCCGGTTCCGGACACGGCAAACCGTTCCCTTACCCTCGCCGAGACCGAAATGCTGCGGAATCTTAATAAGGAATTCCGCGGCAATGGACTCCCGGACGAGCTGTATTCCAGACTCATCCGTAACGGCGCGGTCATGCATATGAAGAACGCGTGCAGCCCGACCCCGCAGGACGTGAAGATCTCCACGCCCGCCTGGGCGGTCGAGGCGGCGGCCGGGATCGGTGCCGAAATGGCCGAGAGTATCGCCCGTATGGGCGTACGGGTCGTAGGGGATCCGGCGCTGCTCTCCGCGGTGCCGAAGTCCGCCGAGCAGGCGCCGCAGGAGCCGCGGATCGCGCCCGAGGTGGCCGCCCAGGCGCTCTACGGAGCCCTCGCCGCGGCCGCGGCGGCGCCTGTGAGACACGCCACGCCGGCGAAATCCCGCACGGTTCACCAGACGTCGTCCAAGGAACTCGTGAAGGTGCTCGGTCACCGCTGTCTGCAGAAGCTGCGGTGGCACTGACTCTCTGTGCAAGGTGAATGACAGGTAGCGCGCACATATGCGGCGGACGGCGCTCACCTTGCACAGCGGTTACCGCAAGTGGGACCATTTCCAGGTTCCCTGTCGCCCCAAGGTAGGTCCTCTGTGTCCCAGCACATAGCCAAGCCCCGTACCACCGCAGTGATCCTGGCCGGTGGCACCGGCCAGCGGGTGGGTCTTTCGATCCCCAAGCAGCTGCTGAAGATCGCCGGCAAGGCAGTCATCGAGCACACCCTCACGACCTTCGAGAAGGCCGACTCGATCGACGACATCATCGTGCTGATGGCGCCGGGCTATGTGCCCGACGTCGAGAAGATCGTCGCCAAGGCCGGTTTCACCAAGGTCAAGAAGATCATCGAGGGCGGTTCGACCCGGAACGAGACCACCGAGCGCGCCATCGAGGCCCTCGGCGAGGGCCTGGCGGACGGCGAGGACCTCAACGTCCTCTTCCACGATGCCGTACGCCCGCTGCTCTCGCAGCGCGTGATCGACGACTGCGTGGTCGCCCTGGAGCGCTACCAGGCCGTCGACGTCGCCATCCCGTCCGCGGACACCATCATCGTGACCCGCACGCACGGCGAGGACGGCGAGTTCATCACCGAGATCCCGGACCGCTCCCGCCTGCGCCGCGGCCAGACACCGCAGGCCTTCAAGCTGTCCACGATCAAGCGGGCCTACGAGGTCGCCGCCGGCGACCCGAACTTCCAGGCCACGGACGACTGCTCGGTCGTGCTCAAGTACCTGCCGGACGTGCCGATCAACGTCGTCGCGGGCGACGAGTACAACATGAAGGTGACCCAGCCGGTCGACGTCTTCATCGCCGACAAGCTGTTCCAGCTCGCCTCGACCGCCGCGCCCGAGCAGGTGAGCGAGGAGGCCTACCGTGAGCTGCTCACCGGCAAGACGGTCGTGATCTTCGGCGGCTCGTACGGCATCGGCAAGGACATCGCCGAGCTGGCCGAAGCCTACGGCTCCAAGGTGTACGCCCTGGGCCGCTCCACCACCGGCACGCACGTGGAGAACCCGGAGGAGGTCGACGACGCGCTGTCCAAGGCGTACGCGGAGACCGGCCGGATCGACTACGTCGTCAACACCGCCGGCGTGCTGCGCATCGGCAAGCTGGCCGAGACCGACAACGCGACCATCGAGGAAGCGCTGAAGGTCAACTACCTGGCGCCGGTGCAGATCGCCCGTTCGGCCTACAAGTACCTCGCCGAGACCAAGGGCCAGCTGCTCCTCTACACCTCCAGCAGCTACACCCGCGGCCGCGCCGAGTACAGCCTCTACTCCTCGACCAAGGCCGCCATGGTGA
The DNA here is from genome assembly GCF_053596855.1 of Streptomyces sp. NPDC001617. Classification (NCBI taxonomy): domain Bacteria; kingdom Bacillati; phylum Actinomycetota; class Actinomycetes; order Kitasatosporales; family Streptomycetaceae; genus Streptomyces; species Streptomyces sp. NPDC001617. The sequence goes on along the minus strand of NZ_JBSFHA010000002.1, from coordinate 198,536 downwards.
ACCTCACCCAGGCCCTGTCCGACGAGTGGGCCGGCGACGGCATCCGCGTCAACTGCGTCAACCCGGAGCGCACCGCGACGCCGATGCGCACGAAGGCCTTCGGCCAGGAGGCCGCGGGCACCCTGCTCTCCTCCGAGGCGGTCGCCCGTACCTCGCTCGACGTGCTGCTGTCCGAGCTGACCGGGCATGTCATCGACGTCCGCCAGCAGGACCCGACGGCGGGCGCCGCCAAGGCGTCCGGCTTCGAGCAGGCGCTGGCCTCGGTGCTGGACGTCCAGGACGGCGTGTAATAATCGACGGTAATTAGTCTTCCGTTATTCAGGCCTCTGCTTTCCGGTGTTAATGCGGTGCTGTTAGTGCAGTGCATTGACCGGGTCTTCGCAGAGGCCTGAATCCGTACCACGAACAAAACCGGCACTCCCCTCCCAGAGCAGGTTCTCCGTGATATCCACCGCTATTCGCGTCGCCCGGGTGGGCAGCGCGGCCGAGCTGGCCGCGGCGGCGCTCATGATGCTGGGCTTCCCGGCGCTCATGCTGGCCGCGCTCGTCCCGAGCGTCCCCGCCTTCGCGGCAGCGGCCGCCGTGACGTACCTGGCGGACCACTATCTGCACCGCAAGGGCAGCTACCTGGTCAACCGCCTCAGCAAGGTCCGCGCCGGTCTCTCGATCCGCTTCCTGATCCGAGAGCTGCTGCTCGTCCTGCTGCTGGCCCGGCTGTCCCTCGCGGACAACCTGATCTACTACGGCGCCGTCGCCTGCTTCATCGCGTTCTACGGCCTCCAGGCCCCGCACGGCGCCCTGGTCACCCTCATCCGCAACCGCCGCCGGATGCCGGTCGCCACCCGCAACGTCGACCTGAAGTCCCGCATCCGCATCCCGGACGCCCCGCCGCGCGGTCTGCTGAACCGTTCGGCCGAGAAGATGCTCCACCTGGACCTCGCGGCCGTCGCCGGCATCCTGGTCGCCGCCGCCATGGACACCTCCGTGCCCGGCTTCATCGGCATCGGCATCACCATCTTCCTCGGCTCCGTGTACGTCCTCGCCCTGATGCCGTACGTCCGTGGCCGCAAGACCCCGCCGAACGCCGAGAAGGTCCTGGCGGCCGTCGACAACTGGCTGCACGAGTACAGCCCGGAGACGGTGCTGTACTTCTCGGGCTCCAAGGACTCCGCGTACCAGGTCAACATGTGGCTGGAGACGATGGAGCAGCTCGACTCCAAGCCGCTGATCATCCTGCGCGAGCGCGTCATCCTCGCCAACCTGGCGCCCACCACGGTCCCCGTCATCTGCGTGCCCGGCGGTGTGCACCTGATGAACCTGGACCTGACGAACGTGCGCGTCGCGCTCTACGCGGCCAACGTCGGCAAGAACATCCACCTGCTGCGCGTCCCGACCATGAAGCACGTGTTCATCGGCCACGGCGACAGCGACAAGCTGGCCAGCGTCAACCCGTTCAGCAAGGTGTACGACGAGGTGTGGACCGCCGGCCGGGCGGGCCGCGACCGCTACGCCATCGCCGACGTCGGCGTCCGCGACGACGACATCGTGGAGGTCGGCCGTCCGCAGCTGGCGCCGATCCAGGGCTGGCAGGGTGTGCCGGACGGCCGTATCCCCACGGTGTTGTACGCACCCACCTGGGAGGGATGGGACGGCGACCCGGGCAACACCTCGATCGTGCTGGCCGGCGAGAACATCGTGAAGAAGCTGGTCAAGGCCGACCCGCCGGTCCGCGTCCTGTACAAGCCGCACCCGTTCACCGGGACGGTCAGCAAGGAGGCCGGCGTCGCGCACCAGCGCATCGTCACGCTGGTCGAGAAGGCCGCCGTCGAGCGCGCCGGCGACGCGCGCTTCCAGGCCGACGCCGCCGCCGTGCAGCAGGCCAAGGCCGAGCTGGCCCGGATCGAGGCGCGCCTCGCCGAGCTGTCCGGCACCGCCGGCGACCGGGGCGACGAGGCCGAGGCGTCCCGCGACGGCGTGGTCGACCTGAAGAAGCACGAGGAGGTCGCCGAGCTGCGCGGCGAGTGGAACGACGCCTACTGGCGCTCCTTCGGCAGCTTCGAGCACCGTGTCATCGCGGGCGCCGAGCCGCGCCTGTTCGACTGCTTCAACGTCTCCGACGCGATGGTCTCCGACATCTCCAGTGTGGTCTCCGACTTCCTCGCGAGCGGCAAGCCGTACGCGGTGACGGACTCCGCCGAGCTGGGCGTCGAGGAGTTCAAGCGGCAGAACACCGCGGTGCGCGCGGCCACGATCCTGTCCAACTCGGCCGCCGAACTGGGCGAGTTGCTGGCCGCGGTCCGCGACCCGTCCACCGACCCGCTGGCGGAGGACCGCAAGGAGCTCAAGGCGTACCTGCTCGGCCCGGACGAGCCCACCTCCATCGAGCAGTTCAACACCGCGGTCGGCGACCTGGCCCTGAAGGCCGAGACGCGCAACCTCGGCCAGGAGTCGCGGGCCGCCGCGGCCGGCACCCCCGGCGCGGACGAGCTGTCGGACGCGCTGTCGGCCCAGCCGCCCACCGCATGAGGCCCAGTATGTGAAAACGGTGAGAAGGGCCCGGTTCTCGAGGAGTGATCCTCGAAACCGGGCCCTTTTTACGTATCTGTAGGCAACCCACAGCCGTGGCCGTCCGTCTAAGAGGTAGCGAATAAGACGATACGGGGGAAACATCCCGTGACAAGGGGGAAATGTGACCGTGACGCAGCCTGATGTGACTGTCGTCATCGGGGCATACGAAGCGATGCCGTACCTGGTCGAGTGCCTCGCCTCCGTCGAGGCACAGACCATCGACCCAGGGCGCATCGAGGTCATCGCGGTGGACGACGGCTCCACCGACGGCACAGGGGAGTGCCTGGAGGAGTTCGCGGCCCGCGTCGCCATGCCGGTGACGGTGATCCGGCAGGACAACTCCGGCGGCCCCAGCGGCCCGCGCAACGTCGGCCTGGGCAAGGCATCCGGGCGCTACGTCTTCTTCCTCGACGCCGACGACCGGCTCGGCCCCGAAGCGCTGGAGCGGATGGTCGCGATGGCCGACCGCAACGGCACGGACGTCGTCCTCGGCAAGGTAGAGGGCGTCAACCGCAAGCCGCCGCAGTCGATGTGGGGCAAGACCCTGGAGCGCACGGACGTCTTCTCGTCCAACATCAAGTTCACGCTGAGCGCGCAGAAGCTGTTCCGCCGGGAGTTCCTGGAGCGGCACGGCATGCGCTTCGACGAGTCCCTGTGGACCGGCGAGGACGCGCTGTTCACCATGGAGGCCTACCTCCGCGCCGACGGCGTCTCCGTCATCGCCGACTACACCTGCTACTACCTGGTCGGCCGCGACGACGGCAAGCACGTGACGAAGAGCGGCGGTTACACCCTGCGCTTCGACTCCGCGCGCGCCCTGATGACTCTGATAGCCGACATGGTCCCGCCCGGCGAGCGGCGCGACTCGCTGATGCACCGCCCCTTCGTGATCACGCTGGCACCGCAGTTCGGCCCGAAGTACGCCAAGGACAGCGAGAGGGTACGGCGGCACAAGTTCGAGCTGGCCAAGCCGCTGATGAAGGAGTTCTGGACCGAGGGCGTGGCCCAGCGACTCAGGGTCGACGAGCGGCTTCGGCTCCACCTGGTCGCCGAGGGACAGCCCGAACTCCTGCTCCCCGTCGCGGAGTTCCTGAAGGCGAAGAAGCAGGCGGCGGCCCTCCTGGAGAAGAAGGGCCGGGAGGTCTACCTCGTCTACCCCCACTTCCGCGACGCCTCCGCGGGCATCCCCGACCGCGTCTACCTCGCCCCTGTGCGCGAGGCCCGCGCCTTCCCGGGGTACCGCGAGCACTCGCCGACGTCCGTGTTCCGCCGGGCGGCGCGTAAGGCGCGCAGGGTGCTGAAGGCGCGGACGACCGGCGGGCGGCGCAGGACGCCTACGTCGGGCGGGACTGCCACGGCGGCCTGACAGCAGCTCACAGGGCGAGGCCGACAGCGCGGGTCGCTCGCTGTCGGCCTCCGCCTCGTCATGGACGGGCCGGCGCTACTGCCGGCCCGTCTGCAGTGCCCTGCGGATCGGGCGGCCGACCACACGCCGGGCCCGGCGGTAGACGGACGTCGTCGACGTCGCCGTACCCGACCTGCCGGCGTTCCGTTCCAGCTCGCGCTTCAACTGGGCATTGTCCAGGGACAGTTCGGTGATGCGGGTCTGCATCCAGCCGAAGCGTGAGGTGAGCGAGGCGAGGTCGGCCTCGTTCCAGGGGCGGATGGCCGGCGGGAAGTTCAGCGCCTTCATACGGGCCTCGAAGGCCGCGCCGCCGTCGCCGTGCGTGAACGTGTTCTCCAGGCCGTTGCGGTCCAGGAACGCGGTGAACCGCTCGAAGCGCTCCTGGTGACCGCCGGTCAGGCCGGTGAGGTCGGCCTCCTCGTACAGGGCGGCGGGGTCCAGGTCCTCGGGCAGCCGGTCGATCCTGCGGTGCGGGATGTCGAAGTAGCGGCACAGCTCCAGCGTCCGCGAGTCCCCGCACAGCACCGTCGCCGGCGTGCCCGCGAGGAGCGCCGCGATGTTGCCGTGGATCCGGGAGCCGAACGAGAAGTCGTAGCCGCGCAGTTCGTCGATCCAGGTCACCGGGTCGATGTAGACGCGGGCCTTGTCCTCCCGGTACATCGGATGGTCCGGGTGGGTCGGTATCGAGGTCACCGCGGCGTTCGGATGCGACAGGTCCCGCCAGTGCAACTGCCGTGCGTCGCTGAGGTTCTGGCCGACGAAGGTCAGCCGCGGATAGCGGGCGTGGGCGCGGGTGATGACCCTGTCGAGGCCCTGCTTCTGCACCGCGCTGTGCGAACCGTTGACCGCGATCCGGGAGTCGGCGGTCAGCACCGGCAACCGCTTCTGTACGGGGAGTTCCTTGCCGTACAGGAACAACGACGGGCAGCCGATGACCTCGACGTCCTTGAAGCCCAGGTCCTTCAGGTACTTCTCGGTGAACTCGCCCCGCACCCCGATCGACGCGCTGCGGTCCAGCACCGCCGAGACGAACTCCCGCACCGACTGCTCCATCGGCTTCAGCCGCGCCGCGTTGTAGCTCAGCCCGGCCTGCGCACCGATGCCCGGCACCACCACGGGAATCCGCAGCCGGCCGATCAGCCGCGTCAACCGCCTCAACTGCGGCTCGAACGACGGCCGGAACGCGTTGGCCAGCGGTACGACGAAGACGTCGTACTCCTCGTTGATCCGCTCCGCCGCCGACACATCGGTCCGGATGCCGTTCGAGACGACCTCGGTGCCGGGTGTCTCGAGGATCTTGTGCGCGGCGTCGCTGAAGATCAGATTGCCGGAGTTGGTGGCGATGACGTCCTGGTCGAGGGCCTCCTCCACAGGGAAGACGTCGTAGGGGCTCTTCCCCGAGCGGAGGAGGATGCGCTTCATGCGGTGAACCTGGTGATCTCTGGGCGGCACAAAGTTCAAATTAAGTTTGCCCGTACTTTGATTTCTATAGGAAACCAGTGCAACCTTTTTGCCGTATGCGTCGCGTGAGCAACCGGTTACGTGACGTCTGTCCGGGGACTGGACCGATGCGCGCCGCCCGTGCCCGTTCGCGTAGATTGCCTGCGGGTATCCCGTGCGCGCGAGGGGACGGAAGAAGCAGGTGGCAGGGGCAAGGCAGGGCGTGGCGGAAGCCCGCAGGATCGTCGTCAAGGTGGGTTCCTCGTCGCTGACCACCGCCTCCGGCGGTCTGGACGCCGACCGGGTCGACGCGCTCGTCGATGTCCTCGCCAAGAGCCGCAGCGGCGGCGAGAGGGAGATCGTCCTGGTCTCCTCCGGTGCCATCGCCGCGGGTCTCGCCCCCCTCGGTCTGCGCCGCCGCCCCCGCGACCTGGCCCGCCAGCAGGCCGCCGCCAGCGTCGGCCAGGGCCTGCTCGTCGCCCGCTACACCGCCTCCTTCGCCCGTTACGGCGTCCGTGTCGGCCAGGTCCTGCTGACCAGCGACGACATGAGCCGCCGCGCCCACCACCGCAACGCCTCCCGCACCCTCGACAAGCTGCTCGCGATGGGTGCGTTCCCCATCGTGAACGAGAACGACACCGTCGCCACCGACGAGATCCGCTTCGGCGACAACGACCGTCTCGCCGCCCTCGTCGCCCACCTGGTCCACGCCGACCTGCTGGTCCTGCTCTCCGACGTGGACGGCGTCTACGACGGCGACCCGAGCAGGCCGGGCACCTCGCGGATAGCGGAGGTGACGGGACCGGAGGACCTCGCCGGGATCGAGATCGGCAGCGCCGGCAAGGCCGGGGTCGGCACCGGCGGCATGGTCACCAAGATCGAGGCGGCCGGGATCGCCGCCGCGGCCGGAATCCCCGTGGTCCTGACCAACGCCGTGCACGCGGCCGAGGCCCTGTCCGGCGGGGACACCGGGACCCACTTCCACGTCACCGGCAAGCGCTCCGCCGACCGCCTGCTGTGGCTGCAGCACGCCTCCACCCCGCAGGGCTCGCTCACCCTCGACGACGGCGCGGTACGGGCGGTCGTGGAGCGCCGCAAGTCGCTGCTGCCGGCCGGGATCGCCGCCGTGGAGGGCGAGTTCAGCGCCGGGGACCCGGTCGAGCTGCGGGACGGCGAGGGGCGTGCGGTGGCCCGTGGGCTCGTCAACTTCGACGCCAAGGAGATCCCCCAGCTGCTCGGGCGTTCGACCCGGGAGCTGGCACGCGAACTCGGCGCCGCGTACGAGCGCGAGGTCATCCACCGCGACGACCTGGTGATCCTGCACCCCTGACACCGGCTGCGGCCCGGGCCGGCTGCATCTTCCCGGGGGCAGCCGCTGGACTCCGGGTCGGCTGCTTTGCCGCGGGGGCAGCCCCTGGGCCTCGGGTCGGCTGCTTTGCCGCGGGGGCAGCCGCTGGACCTCGGGTCGGCTGCTTTGCCGCGGGGGCAGCCCCTGGGCCTCGGGTCGGCTGCTTTGCCGCGGGGGCAGCCCCTGGGCCTCGGGTCGGTTGCTTTTCCGCGGGGGTAGCCCCTGGGCCTCGGGTCGGTTGCTTTGCCGCGGGGGTAGCCCCTGGGCCTCGGGTCGGTTGCTTTTCCGCGGGGGCAGCCCCTGGGCCTCGGGTCGGCTGCTTTGCCGCGGGGGCAGCCCCTGGACCCCGGGTCGGCTGTATTTCCCCGGGGGCGGCCCCCCGGCCCGTTGCATTCCCCCGGAGGCAGCCCCGGACCCCCGGCCGAAAACGGGGGGAACGCCCGTTTCATCATTCGTCCTGAGGTGGACGTTCCGCAAAACCGCCCCACGAACCCTTGCGGCCTGCTCAACTTTGACTCAGGGACCCGTTCCGCACGAGCGCCGCTCGACCGTCGCAAAGGAGGCCGTCGTGAGACGAGTACGCCCTGGGGCGGCGGCGTCCCGCGGTGGTCTGACCAGCGTCACGGCAGGCGAGACCTACGAACAGCCGGCCGACCTGCCCCGCCTCTGGCACGTCACTCTCAGCGTCTCCGGCGAGGCGGCCCCCCTGCACGAGGTACGGCGCGGCCTGGAACAGCTGGCCCATGACCACCCCTTTCTGCTGACCAGCAGGTACGCGAACGACCACGCGGAGATCCGCTACTGGGAGGAGGCCCGCGACCTGCACGACGCGGCCGCCGTCGCCCTGCGCCTGTGGGGCGAACACCGCCAGACCGCGAAACTCCCGCCCTGGGAGATCGTCGGCCTGGAGGTCATCGACCGGGAGACCTATCACCAGCGGATCGCCGAGGGCTACGGCCCGCTACCGGCGACGCCTGTCGGAGTTCACCCCTTTTGAGCCTGTCTCGCGGTGTGGAACGACCGGTGGACGGCCGCGTCCGGCGCACTACCCTTCCCTCATGACCACGCTTTCGCCGTACGACTCCATGTCCCCGGTCACCCGGGCCGCCTACCGCGCCAAGGCCGCCGCCGCCGATCTCGCCCCGCTGCCGCGCGCGGTCAAGGACGACGCGCTGGCAGCCATCGCGGACGCCCTGGAGGTCCGTACGAGCGAGATCGTCGAGGCCAACGCCAAGGACATCGCCAAGGCCCGCGAGGCCGGCACCAGCGAGGCCATCATCGACCGGCTGACGCTCACCCCGGAGCGGGTGCGCGCCATCGCCTCGGACGTGCGGGACGTCGTGGCCCTGCCCGACCCCGTCGGCGAGGTCGTCCGTGGCTCGACCCTCCCGAACGGCATCGACCTGCGCCAGGTCCGCGTCCCCCTCGGCGTGGTCGGCATCATCTACGAGGCCCGCCCGAACGTCACCGTCGACGCCGCCGCCCTCTGCCTCAAGTCCGGCAACGCGGTCCTGCTGCGCGGCTCGGCCTCCGCCTACGAGTCCAACACGGCCCTCGTACGGGTCCTGCGCGACGCCGTGGGCGGCGCCGGGCTGCCCGCCGACGCCATCCAGCTGGTGCCCGGCGAGAGCCGCGACAGCGTCCGCGAGCTGATGCGGGCCCGTGGCCTGGTCGACGTCCTCATCCCGCGCGGAGGCGCCTCCCTGATCCAGACGGTGGTCACCGAGTCCATCGTCCCGGTGATCGAGACCGGTGTCGGCAACTGCCACGTCTACGTCGACGCCCACGCCGACCTCGACATGGCCATCGACATCCTGATCAACTCCAAGGCCCAGCGGCCCAGCGTCTGCAACGCCGCCGAGACCCTTCTCGTCCACCAGGACATCGCCTCCGACTTCGTGCCGCGCGCCCTGGACGCCCTCGCCGAGGCCGGCGTGACCGTCCACGCCGACCCGCGGGTGCTGGCGTACGCGAAGGACTCCAAGGCGACCGTCGTCGAGGCCACACCGGACGACTGGGACACCGAGTACCTGTCGTACGACATCGCCGCCGCCGTCGTCGACTCGCTGGACAAGGCCGTGGACCACATCCGGCTGTGGTCGTCCGGTCACACGGAGGCGATCGTCACCACCTCGCAGCAGGCCGCCCGCCGCTTCACCCAGCTGGTCGACTCCACCACCGTCGCGGTGAACGCCTCCACCCGTTTCACCGACGGCGGCCAGTTCGGCTTCGGCGCGGAGATCGGCATCTCCACCCAGAAGCTGCACGCGCGGGGCCCGATGGGCCTGCCGGAGCTGACGAGCACCAAGTACATCGTCACCGGCGACGGCCACATCCGCCGCTGACACACACCTCATGAGGTGTCTCACACAGCGGATGAATTTCCATACCGTCTGCCCAAATTGACCCCCCAGGTCTACTCTGGATTCGTGCCGGAGGACGTGGGGGGCACGCCGTTCCCTGACGGCTGGGAGCCCGACGACGACCACGACCGCGGGGTGTCGGACGAAGAGTTCGCCTCCGTGGTCTTCGACGAGGCCTTCGTACGGGCGGCCGTGGTACACGAGCCGACCGCCGTCGAGCGTCTCCTTGCCGCCGCCCAGGCGAGAGCGGAGGCCTCCGAGGCGGAGGCCCGCCGGGCCCACGGACGGGGTGAGCGGTACCAGGAGGGCTACGACCCCTCCGGTTTCGGCCATGATCCCGATCTCGAGGACCTGGATGACACCGATGTCCTCGAGGGCCGCTACGGCACCTCGGGCACCTACGGAAAAGCAGTCCGCTGGCATCGCCCGGTCGCCTGGATGCTCGCCCTCGTGATGGGGATCGGCATGGTCGCGCTGGCTTTCGCGGCCGTCTACCGGGGCGCCTCCTCGGGCACCCGGGACCAGGTTCCGCCGCCCGCCTCGACCGGACTGGAGCAGGGCAGCGCGGCGCCGCCCTCCGCCTCCGCCGACACCTCTCAGCCAGCCATCCCGGTGATCCCGCGCACCCCCTGAGTGGCGCCCCGGGTCCCGCGCTCACTTTCGATCCTGGTGAGAACCTGTCAGAACTTGTCGTGTACCAGGGCGTTTACCGGGGCTCTTGGAGACCTACCCTGAATGTATGGGCGGGCCTGGAGACCCACCTGAGGGGACACCCGAGGGCGGCCCCGGAGGTGGAGAGGACGAGTACCGATCCGTCGTGTTCGACGAGTCGTTCGTCCGTGCTGCCCGCCTCCAGGAGTTCTCCGCGCAGGAGCGCATGGCCGACCACGCCCCCGCAGTACGCCGCCGCCCGCCCCTTCGCCGGGGCCTGTCCCGGCAGGCGCTGGTCCTGGTCCTGCTGATCGCCCTCGCCTTCGGCACGGCGATCTACATGGGTATCCGCCACCCCTATCAGGCCCCCGCCGCCCAGCAGCCCGTCGAGCCCCTGCGGATGACCGTCATCCCGCTCGCCCCGCAGGGCAAGGTGCCCGGAGCGGTCGATCCCGAGTACCTGTACGCGCACAGCCCCGCCGCGCAGTTCCGCGTCGGCGCCGAAGGCATACCGCTGCCGGCCGCCCGGCGCACCGCGCACTTCTCGGACAGCCAGGTGGTGGCCGCGTTGACCACGGCCAAGGACTACATCGTCCGCTCCTCGCTCTACCCCGAGGTGATCGGCAGTCAGGACGTCCGCCCCGCGCGGGTCATGCTCAACGGGGACCAACTCGACCAGTTCGACCAGAGTTTCGACCGTCCGACCGCCGACGGGCGTCACCAGCCGACCGGTTGGCTGGTTCGCTTCGACCAGACCCGCGCCGAGCTCGCCGACTCCCGGATCCGTGTCGAGGGCACGCTGCAGGCCACGGAGACCGACTCGGCGACGCTCGAGGTGACCGCCGACCACACCTTCGTGTACGCCCTCAAGCCGACCGGCTCCGGCGCCAAGGCCCAGGCCTCCCTGTTCACCGTCCGCCGCGAACTGCACTTCCGCTTCGACCGGGACGACCTGCGACTGCACCAGGCCCAGCTGATCGTGTCGTACGTCCAGGCCGGGCCGCTGTCGTGCGCGGAGGACTCGACGAACCACTTCCACCCGCTGCTGGCCGGCCAGACGGCGAAGGCGGGAGGGCCGGCGGGCACGGATCCGTACGCGACGGGTGGCGCCACGGCGCTGTGCGGGTCGTTGGCGACCAGCGCGGAACCCAAGGTGTGAGAAGCCAACGGGACGTCTCCATCCCGATGGCTTCCCCGATCAGTTCTCGTCCCGCGGCGGTGTGTCCGTGTCCGTCGGCGGCTCGTCCTCCGTCGGTGACGAACTCGTGAAGCCGTCGAAGCCCCGCCGCACCCGGCCCCCGATCCCCCCGGCCCCGCCCGCGATGTCGCTGACCAGCTTCATCAGTGGGTCCTTGGAGTTCTTCACGTTGCCGGCGTAGCTGGCCGCCGACTCCTTGAACGAGTCCGAGACCGAGGTGTCCTTGTCCTCGGCGCGGCGCGGGTAGTGGCCGTCCATGATCCGCTGGTAGTCGCGCGACTCGGCCCACTTCTTCAGCTCGGCCGCGCGGATGGTGGTGAACGGGTGGGAGCGCGGCAGCAGGTTGAGGATCTTCAGTACGGAGTCGCGCAGGTCGCCGCCCGCCTCGTACTCCTCGGCCTGCTTCAGGAACGCGTCCACGTTCATCTCGTGCAGGTGGTTGCCGCCCGCGATCTTCATCAGACCGCGCATCGAGGCCTTCAGGTCCTGCCCGGCGAGGAGACCCGCCCGGTCCGCAGACAGCTCCGACTTGCGGAACCACTCCCGCAGCGCCGTCACGATCGCCATGATCGCGAGCGTGCCCAGCGGGATCCAGGCGACCCGGATGGCCAGCTGGGTCAGGAACAGCAGGATCGTGCGGTACACCGCGTGCCCCGACAGGGCGTGGCCGACCTCGTGGCCGATGACCGCGCGCATCTCCTCCTCGTCGAGGAGCTCGACGAGCCCGGTGGTGACGACGATGATCGGCTCATCGAGGCCGATGCACATCGCGTTCGGCTGCGGGTCCTGGTTGACGTACATCGGCGGGACCTTCTCCAGGTCCAGGATGTAACAGGCGTCCCGCAGCATGTCGTTGAGGTGGGCGAACTGCTGGTCCGAGACGCGCACCGAGTCGGACAGGAACAGCAGCCTCAGACTGCGCTCGGGCAGCAGCCCGCTGAGCGCCTTGAAGACCGTGTCGAAGCCGCTCAACTTGCGCAGTGCCACCAGCGCGCTGCGGTCGGCCGGGTGCTCGTACGCACGCGAGGAGATCCCGGGGAAACGCCTGCGCTGCCTGCTCGGTACGTTCTCGTGTCCGTTGTGCTCGTGGCCGTCGTCGGACATGTCTTTCCCCCATGTGCGTGTGAGTGGCCCTTTGCGGACCCTTGTGCGGCCCTTTGCGCCCCCGAAGCAAGCCCCAGCCTAGGCGGAGTTACCGTGGACGGGCACTACACCGAAGGAGAGTCCCGCACCATGGAGCACATCCCAGCCGCCGCCTGGCTCGCCGCGGCCGCCAGCGTCCCCCAGCACCAGGGATCGGGGTATCTGCTCCGGGTCGTCCTCGTCGTGATGATCCTCGGTTGCGCGTTGACCGGGTGGTTCCTGCTGCGTGGCTACAAGCGGAAAGACGACTGAGGACCGCCCAGGGTTCCCCGACGGCGGAGTCGGGGTGATCGCAGGCGGGGCGCCCGCTTACGATGAGCCGACATCTTTATCCCGCCCACCGGATAGGTCCTGCCGAAGATGAGCATCCACAGCACCGCTGCCCAGTTGGTCACCCTTGCCGAGGCCGAGGGCGGCAACCACGAGAGCCTCAACCCCGCGGTCACCGGCGGCAGCGCGCTTGCCATCCTGCTGCTCCTGCTCTGGATCACCACCCGCTTCAACCGCGACCGCTGAGCCCGCACCATCCGGTACCGGACATCTCGGGCCTCCGTCGAACGGAGCCCTCAGGCCGGGCCGGTAGGGTCTGCACGCATGGGAGAGCAGGACATGCCTACCGGTCCGGCGAAGGACGCGGCGAACGGCACGCAGCCCCGCCTGTTGAACGGCGTCGGGGGCGGCCCGTCGAACCCCGGCAAGCGCCGCCTGGGCGTCATGGGCGGAACGTTCGACCCGATCCACCACGGGCACCTCGTGGCGGCCAGTGAGGTCGCCGCGCAGTTCCACCTGGACGAGGTGGTGTTCGTGCCCACCGGCCAGCCGTGGCAGAAGACGCACCGCCATGTGTCCCCGGCCGAGGACCGCTACCTGATGACGGTCATCGCGACCGCCGAGAACCCGCAGTTCTCGGTGAGCCGCATCGACATCGACCGCGGCGGCGCCACCTACACCGTCGACACCCTCCGCGACCTGCGCGCGCTCAACCCCGACACCGACCTCTTCTTCATCACCGGCGCCGACGCCCTCGGCCAGATCCTCACCTGGCGCGACTCGGAGGAGCTGTTCTCCCTCGCGCACTTCATCGGGTGCACCCGCCCCGGTCACCCCCTGACCGACCACGGCCTCCCGGAGGGCGGCGTCTCGCTGGTCGAGGTTCCCGCGCTGGCCATCTCCTCCACAGACTGCCGTGCGAGAGTCGCCAAGGGTGACCCCATCTGGTACATGGTGCCGGACGGAGTCGTGCGCTACATCGACAAGCGCGAGCTGTACCGCGGCGAGTGAGCCGGGAGGGGCGAGGGGTGAACGAGCGATACGACGCGGGCCACGGCGGCGACCAGGGCGACCAGTACGTACTCGTCGGCTACGACGAGTACGGCCGGCCCGTCTACCGGCAGGCCCCGCCGCAGCAGGCTCCCCAGCAGCAGTACGACCCGTACGCCCAGCAGACACAGCAGCAGGGCTACGGCTACGACCCGTACGCGACCGGCGGGCGGCAGACGTCGCCCTACGACCCGTACGGCACCGGTCAGCAGCCCCAGGCGCCCTCCTACGACGCCTACGGCACCGGCGCGCCCCAGGGAGGCGCTCCCGCCGCCCCGTACGACCCCTACGGCCAGACCGCGAGCAGCGGCCGGCAGCCCCGCGTCGCCGAACAGACCGCCTACATCCCGCAGCAGGCCGGCCCCGCCGAAGAGCCGGCCGCCCCCGGCCGCCCCGCCGAACGGGACTACCGCACCGAGCAGTTCGCCTTCGTCGAGGAGCCGACCGACGACTCCGAGGACGTCATCGACTGGCTGAACTTCACCGAGAACCGCACCGAGCGCCGCGAGGAGGCCAAGCGCCGGGCCCGCAGCCGGCTCATCGCCCTGGTGGTGGTCCTCGCCCTGGTCGCGGTCGGCGGCGTCGGCTACCTCTGGTACGCCGGAAAGCTGCCCGGCCTGTCCAAGTCGTCGTCCAAGACCGGCACGGCGACGGCCGCGGGCGCCCAGAACCGCGACGTGATCGTCGTCCACCTGCACAACACCAAGAAGGGCGGCACCTCCACGGCGCTGCTCGTCGACAACACCACCACCAAGCAGGGCACGACCGTCCTGATCCCCAACTCCCTCTCCCTGACGGACGACGACGGCACCACGACCACGCTCGCCAAGTCGGTCGAGGACGACGGCTCCTCCGGCACCCGTGACGCCCTCGACACGGTCCTCGGCACGAACATCCAGGGCACCTGGCGGCTCGACACGCCCTACCTGGAGAACCTGGTCGACCTCGTCGGCAACATCGACATCGACACCAACACGAACGTGCCCGACCCGGCCGCCAAGAAGAAGGGCACCGCGCCCCTCGTCCACCAGGGCAAGGACCAGACCCTCAGCGGCAGCGCGGCCGTCGCCTACGCCACCTACCGCGCCTCCGGCGAGGCCCAGAACGCCCAGCTTGAGCGGTTCGGCCAGGTCATGCAGGGCGTGCTGCGCAAGCTGTCCTCCGACCCGACCGGTGCGACCACCACCGTGCAGACACTGGCTCAGATCCTGGACCCGCCGCTGACCGACAAGGACCTCGGCGCCTTCCTCGCCAAGCTCGCCGATCTCGCCAAGGGCGGCGACTACAAGACCGCCCTGCTGCCCGTCCAGAACGACGGCACGCTCAGCGCGCAGGCCAGCGCGAGCGTGGTCAAGGACGTCCTCGGAGGCAGTGCCAAGAGCCCCGACCAGGGCTCCGCGGTCCGCGTCTCGGTGCAGAACGCCAGCGGGGTGAAGGACAACACCGAGAAGGCCCGGGTCGTCCTCCTCAACGGTGGCTACACCTTCCTGGACGGCGGCACGCCCTCCGCCGCATCGGCGACGTCCAAGGTCGTCTACTCCGATGCCGCCGACAAGGAGAACGCCACCGAGGTCGCCAAGACCCTGGGCCTGCCCACCAGCACCGTCAGCAAGGGCAAGACCACCTCGAACGCGGACGTCTCGGTGCTCCTCGGCCAGAACTACAAGCCGTCGTCGTCCTAGGAAACGGCGGGTGACGCGGGCGGGCGCCCCAGGTGATCCGCCCAACACGTGGGGTGCTGTCGGCGGTCCGTGAGACCCTTGAGGCCAAGTGACCGCCGACGGAAAGCCTCGTAGTGACCGCCACTGACCGCTCCATCGAGCTCATCCACACCGCCGCCCAGGCGGCAGCCGACAAGCTCGCGCACGACATCATCGCCTACGACGTCAGCGACGTCCTGTCGATCACGGACGCCTTCCTGCTGGCCTCCGCACCCAACGACCGCCAGGTCAAGTCGATCGTCGACGAGATCGAGGAGCGGCTCCAGAAGGAGCTCGGCGCCAAGCCGGTGCGCCGCGAGGGCGACCGCGAGGCCCGCTGGGTCCTGCTCGACTACGTCGACATCGTCGTCCACGTCCAGCACAGCGAGGAGCGCGTCTTCTACGCCCTGGAGCGGCTCTGGAAGGACTGCCCCGAGCTGGAGCTGCCCGCCGACGCCAAGGCCACCCGCGGCAAGGCCGAGGAGCACGCCAAGCTGCAGGCCGCCGAGGAGGCGTCGGACCTGGGCGGTGAGTGGTGATGAGCGCCACAGGTGAGGTGACCGCGGGCCGGCCCGGGCGGGGCCGCCGCGTCATCCTCTGGCGGCACGGCCAGACGTCCTGGAACGTGGAGCGCCGCTTCCAGGGCACCACGGACGTCCCGCTCACCGAGACCGGCGTGGCCCAGGCCCGCCGCGCCGCCCGGCTGCTGGTCTCCCTCAAGCCCGACGCGATCGTCGCCTCCGACCTCCAGCGCGCCGCGAACACGGCGGCCGAGCTCGCCGTGCTCACCGCCCTGGACGTCACCCACGACGAGGGGCTGCGCGAGACCTACGCGGGCGTCTGGCAGGGGCTGACGCACGAGGAGATCATCGAGCGGCACGGCGAGGAGTACGCCGCGTGGAAGCGCGGTGAGCCGGTCCGCCGCGGCGGCGGTGAACTGGAGACCGAGGTGGCCGAACGCGCCGCCCCCGTCGTCCTCCGGCACGCCGAGAAGCTCCCCGACGACGGCACGCTCGTGGTCGTCAGCCACGGTGGCACGATCCGCACCACCATCGGACGTCTCCTCGGCCTGGAGGCCCACCACTGGGAGAGCCTCGGCGGCCTCTCCAACTGCTGCTGGTCCGTCCTCGGCGAGGGCGCCCGCGGCTGGCGCCTGCTGGAACACAACGCCGGCACGCTCCCGGAGCCGGTGCTGGGCGACGACGACTAGCGGATTTCACTTTCCGGCAGGTCGCAGGCTAGAGTTCTTCTTGTTCGCCCCGCCCGGTGGGGGGTGAAGAGCAAGGGGCTATAGCTCAGTTGGTAGAGCGCCTGCATGGCATGCAGGAGGTCAGGAGTTCAATTCTCCTTAGCTCCACTTGATCAGGATCCCGTCTCCGTCAGGAGGCGGGATCTTCTGCATGATGCTTGAGTGACTTGGCCCCTGGAGGCGTATACCTCTGTGGACGGGGCGCCGTGTCCGGACTGGTACTGAGGCGTCGCTGACCGTATTGGCCCGGCCATGGCAGAATCAAACGGCCGGAGGGGCGCGGCCCGACGGGAGGGAGCAGTGATGCCTGCGAGCATCCTCGAGGAGGTCGGCCACCTCCTCGAAGCGGCGTCGACACGAGACACGGTGATCCGCCTGAGCTGCCCTTCCTGTGGTTCCGTCCACGTCGCCCAGGTCCTCGGCGACAACGGCGGGGTCTCCTACGTGTGCACGGCCTGCGGCCACAGCTGGAGCTGATCGATGGGTGCACACAGGCGAAAGTGCGACTGGTGCGGCAGCGGTACGCCGATCGTCCGCGACATGGAACCGCTCAACCCCGACTACCAGTACTGGTGCGAGGAGTGCGCGCGGGCGCTGATCATAAAGGGCGACCCGATCGAGACGTACCGCGAACTGGAGGGCGAGCCGATCTACGGCCGTCTCCTGGAGGAGCACTGCACCCTCAAGCGGTTCTACTCGTTCGTGACGGCCTGACTCGGGCCGTCCAGGGCGGGTGGGAAACGATTTGGTGTTCCACCCGGTGGACCGTGTAATGTTGGCGTCGCCGCCGGGGGGAGACGCCGGGGGGCACAGCAAGGGGCTATAGCTCAGTTGGTAGAGCGCCTGCATGGCATGCAGGAGGTCAGGAGTTCAATTCTCCTTAGCTCCACAGGAATTGAAGGCGGGCCATCCGATCGGATGGCCCGCCTTCTTCGTGTCTTGCGGTCCGTGCTCAGCGGCCCAGGGCGCGCCGTCCGCGGCCCTGGGAGAGGACCGGCAGGTTGCGGGACGGGGCCCGGTCCCGGGGGGCCTCCTCCTCGATGCGCAGAGCCAGCGCCGGGCAGCGGCGCACCGCGCGCACCGCCTTGGCCTCCGCGTAGCGCGGCACCTGGGCCTGGGCGACGGTCGGGAAGCCGTCGGCGCCGAGTTCGAAGACCTCCGGGAGGATGTCCGCGCACAGGCCGTGGCCGCGGCAGAGCGTCCAGTCCACGTAGATCTTCTGGCGGCTCGCTCCGTTCTCCTGTGGCGCCTCTCCACCGCCCGGGATGCCCGTAGGCATCTTGCCGCCCTCGAAGAGCGGCAGAACGCCCTCCACGGGCCGTCCGCAGCCGTTTCCGAGGACATGGGCGGCGAGGTCGTCGGTGAACGCCTTGATGGTCGACTCCAGGAACATCGCGGAGCCGTCCGGGTGCGAGCACGCGCCGCGCCGCTTCACGTTCTTGGCGACCTGCTTGAGCGCTTCCAGGGCGGCCGGTCCGCCGCCGTTGATGATGTCCTCCATGCCGCGCGCGGCGGCCGGCAGACCGAGGTAGCAGGGGCCGCACTGGCCCGCGCTCTCCTCGGCCAGCCACTGCGCCACGCGCAGCGACTCGCCCAGCGGGCAGGTCTCCTGACTGATCGGCAGGATCGCACCGGCGCCGAGCGCGCCGCCCACCGCGTCCAGCGAGTTGCGGGAGATGATCGCCTCGTCGACGGTCGCCGCGTCGATCCACTTGCCGTGGTAGCCGCCGGTCAGCACACCCTGCGGAACCGGCGGGGCGCCGGCGAGCTGGAGGACGTAGCGCAGCGGCACGCCCGTGGGGACCTCGATCACCATGGGGCGCGCGACCGCGCCGGAGACCGTGAGCATGACGGTGCCGGGCTCGTCGTAGAGACCGGTGTTGCCGTAGCGCTCGGGGCCGATGCGGGCGGCGATGGCCAGCTGGGCGAAGGTCTCGGCGTTCGACAGCAGGGTGGGTGCGCCGCCGACGCCGTTCTGCGAGGCGCTGACCTTGCGGCCGGGCGGGATCGCCGGGCCGCCGTCGATGGAGCGGATCAGCGACGCCGCCGCTCCGGTGACCATGCGGACCGGGTTGCGCTGGACGAAGGCCTTCAGGGCCGACCGGCGGCCGTTGCTCAGGCCGCGTTCGGAGAGCGCGGCCTCCATGGAGCGCTGGGTCGACTCCCGGGTGACCCCCACCACGAGCGTGCGGGCACCCAGCGCCTCCGCGACCAGCAGCGCGCCGTCCAGGATGAGATGCGGGGCACGGTTGATCAGCACCGTGTCCTTGCGGCAGGCCGGCTCGTCCTCGCTGCCGTTGACGACGACGACCGGCCGTACGCCGCGCTTGATCGCCGCCTCGGCCACCGAGCGCAGCTTCTTGTGGAAGGGGAAGCCCGCGCCGCCGCGGCCCTTCAGGCTGATGTTCTCGGCGAGCTTGGCCAGCTGCTCGCCGCCCAGGGGTTCGAGCGGTCCATGCACCTTGAGGTGCATGGACAGGTCGAGTCTCTCTACAAGGTCGAAGCCCGACGTGAGCTGTGGAAGCCCGACCACGCGGACTTCTGGGACGTCGGGCAGGGCCTCGTTCACCTATAGCCTCCGGAAGGCGTGTTCCAAGGTTCGCCCGAACCCGGTGCGTCGAAGGACTCACCGGGCATTGGTTCGTTGGCGGGACCGCTGTTGTACGTGTCGTTCGGGTTGTACGTGCCGTAGGGGGTGTTTGTCTCACCGGTGTCGTACACATCACTGTTCCGGTACGCGGCGGTGCCCTGACTGCCGTAGGCCGGGATGTTGTTGTAGCCGGTGTCCTGCATCGGGTCGTACGCCGACGGAGGGGCCTCGCCGACCGGCGGGGGCGAGGGGACCGGCCAGCTGCCCGAGGTGCTGTTGTCGACCCGGGGGACCGACGCGGTGGCCTGCATGTCCATGGGCAGGTCCATGCGGGCGGTCTGGTCGGCACCGTAGGGCTGCTGACCGCCCTGCTGGGGTGTGACCGCGCGGTAGGCGGCCGCGAAGCCGTTCGAGGGCTCCGGGGTCATGGTGCGTGAGGCGGGGGTCTCGTAGAAGGACGCGGCGGGCGTCGACATGGTGTCGGCGGGGGACTGCCGGGGCGCACGGGCGTTCTCGTAGCCGAGCAGGGAGGTGGAGCCCTCCGCCACGCGGGCGCGGCTGGCCTCGAGCTCCTCGCCGCGGGCCATGCCGGGCTCGTTGCCCAGGATCACGGCGAGGCGGTCGGCGACCTTCCGCTTGAACGGGCGCGGGGCCGCGCGCAGGGCGAGTGCCGCGACGATCCCGGCCAGGCACAGCTCGTACGAGATCATGAAGAACGGCTTCGCGGGGCGGCCGGCGAACAGGCCGTGGATCACCGCGAAGCACAGAGCCGGGTAGGCCAGCATGTGCATGGCCCGCCAGCGCGCCGCGACCGGTGCCGGGGAGGCGAACTGGTTGCGCAGGGCCCCGGTGATGCCGACGAAGATCATCAGGTACGCGGCCATGGAGCCCATGCCGATGAGGGCGCCGCTGCCCGGGTTCGCGTCACCGTTGCCGGTGAGCACGAGGCCGAACGGGATCAGGGCCGCGACCCAGCCGGCGTGGTCCAGCGCGATCTTGACTCCGATGTGGACGAAGAGGAACGCGATCGAGGCCACGGCGGTCACCCGGTGGATGCCCTGGGCGACGATCCGCTGGCGGATGTTGAGGATGAGGCGGTCCTGGGCGACCAGGCCCCAGATGCACGAGCTGGTGAGGCAGACGAGCGACAGAACGCCGGCACCGAAGTTGAGGAAGTCCTGGAGCCAGCTGCCTCCGAGCAGCACGACGACGGGTATGAGCAGCAGGACGACAGCCGTCCCCACCCCGTAGGCCGAGCGGCCGGGTTTGGGGAGCGAGCTGTTGGTACTACGACGAGGGTTCATGGGGGCAACTCCGAAGCAGTTCGGGAAGGCGGTCCCGCTGCCGAACTCTAAGTGGCTCCATACCGATCGGTACGAGGTTTGAGTTATTGCGTTGTTATCAAGGGACAACGGGATTGTTGCGATGTCCCAGAAGTAGGTGTTACGCGAAGTAACTTTTGACCTGTGTTCAGTTTTTGTCGGCTGGCGGCGGTGTGGCGTCGGTGCCAAGGAGCCATACGCAAGCGCGTCGCATCGTGCTCAAGCGCTGGGGTACCCTAACCGCATGCGTGCCGTACGCCTTCTGCTTAGCGAGCCGCGCTGATCAGTCCCGACCACCGGCAACCGGATGGTCGGCATCGGCGCGGCGTCCCCTCCTGTGCGAGGGGATTTTTCGTTTCCGGAACGACAAAGCCGCTGGCAGAGACGATCGATGGAGCTTAAGGACCATGAGCGAGACGAACCCCGCTGCCGCCGTCGAGGTGGCCGCGCCGCACCGCTACACGGCCGCCCTGGCGGCCGAGATCGAGGCACGCTGGCAGGACTTCTGGGACGCCGACAGCACCTACGCGGCGCCGAACCCCAAGGGCGACCTGGCCGGTGACCCGGCGGTCGTCGCCCGGCCCAAGAAGTTCATCATGGACATGTTCCCGTACCCCTCTGGCGCGGGCCTGCACGTCGGCCACCCCCTGGGCTACATCGCCACCGACGTCTTCGCGCGCTTCCAGCGCATGACGGGCCACAACGTCCTGCACACCCTGGGCTTCGACGCCTTCGGCCTGCCCGCCGAGCAGCACGCCGTGCAGACCGGCGAGCACCCCCGGATCACCACCGAGGCCGCCATCGGCAACATGAAGTCGCAGCTGCGCCAGCTGGGCCTGGGCCACGACCGGCGCCGGTCGTTCGCCACGATCGACCCGGACTACTACAAGTGGACCCAGTGGATCTTCCTGCAGATCTTCAACTCCTGGTACGACGACGAGGCGAACCGGGCCCGCCCGATCTCCGAGCTGATCGCCCAGTTCGAGACCGGTGAGCGTGCGGTACCCGGCGGCCGATCCTGGGACGCGCTGAGCGCCGCCGAGCGCGCCGACGTCCTGGGCGAGTACCGCCTGACGTACGCCTCCGACGCGCCGGTCAACTGGTGCCCGGGCCTGGGCACCGTGCTGGCCAACGAGGAGGTCACCGCCGACGGCCGCTCCGAGCGCGGCAACTACCCGGTCTTCAAGGCCAAGCTGCGCCAGTGGAACATGCGCATCACCGCCTACGCCGACCGGCTGCTGGACGACCTGGACGCGCTGGACTGGCCCGAGGCCATCAAGCTGCAGCAGCGCAACTGGATCGGCCGCTCCGAGGGCGCCCGCGTCGACTTCCCGATCGACGGCGAGCGCATCACCGTCTTCACCACGCGCCCCGACACCCTGTTCGGCGCGAGCTACATGGTGCTGGCCCCCGAGCACCCCCTGGTCGAGAAGTTCACGCCCCAGGAATGGCCCGAGGGCACGCACGACGTCTGGACCGGCGGTCACGCCACCCCGGCCGAGGCCGTCGCCGCCTACCGCGCGCAGGCCGCCTCGAAGTCCGACGTCGAGCGGCAGGCCGAGGCCAAGGACAAGACCGGCGTCTTCATCGGCGCGTACGCGACCAACCCGGTCAACGGCGAGCAGGTCCCGGTCTTCATCGCCGACTACGTCCTGATGGGCTACGGCACCGGCGCGATCATGGCCGTTCCGTGCGGCGACCAGCGCGACTTCGAGTTCGCGCGCGCCTTCGAGCTGCCGATCCACTGCATCGTGGAGCCGACCGACGGCCGGGGCACCGACACCTCGACGTGGGAGAACGCCTTCTCGTCGTACGACGCGAAGATCATCAACTCCACCGGTGAGGGTGTGTCGCTGGACGGCCTGGACGTCGCCGAGGCCAAGGCGCGCATCACCGAGTGGCTGGCGCGCAAGGGCGTCGGCGAGGGCACCGTCAACTTCCGCCTGCGCGACTGGCTGTTCAGCCGCCAGCGGTACTGGGGCGAGCCCTTCCCGATCGTCTACGACGAGGACGGCATCGCCCACGCCCTGCCCGAGTCGATGCTGCCGCTGGAGCTGCCCGAGGTCGAGGACTACTCGCCCCGCACCTTCGACCCGGACGACGCGGACACCTCCCCGGAGACGCCGCTGTCGCGCAACGAGGACTGGGTCAACGTCACCCTGGACCTGGGCGACGGCCGCGGTCCGCAGAAGTACCGCCGCGAGACCAACACCATGCCCAACTGGGCCGGTTCCTGCTGGTACGAGCTGCGCTACCTGGACCCGCACAACAGCGAGCAGCTGGTCGACCCGGAGATCGAGCAGTACTGGATGGGCCCGCGCGAGGGCCTGCCGCACGGCGGTGTCGACCTGTACGTCGGCGGTGCCGAGCACGCCGTGCTGCACCTGCTGTACGCGCGCTTCTGGTCCAAGGTGCTGTTCGACCTGGGGCACGTCTCCTCCGCGGAGCCGTTCCACAAGCTGTTCAACCAGGGCATGATCCAGGCCTACGTCTACCGCGACAGCCGTGGCATCGCGGTGCCGGCCGCCGAGGTGGAGGAGCGTGACGGCGCTTACTTCCACCAGGGCGAGAAGGTCTCCCGGCTGCTGGGCAAGATGGGCAAGTCCCTGAAGAACGCGGTCACTCCGGACGAGATCTGCGCCGAGTACGGCGCCGACACCCTGCGCCTGTACGAGATGGCGATGGGCCCGCTGGACGTGTCGCGGCCGTGGGACACGCGCGCGGTGGTGGGCCAGTTCCGGCTGCTGCAGCGGCTGTGGCGCAACATCGTCGACGAGGCCACGGGGGAAGTGACCGTGGTCGACGCCGAGCCCGACGAGGACACGCTGCGTGCCCTGCACAAGGCGATCGACGGGGTGCGCCAGGACCTGGAGGGCCTGCGCTTCAACACCGCCATCGCCAAGGTGACCGAGCTGAACAACCACCTGACGAAGGCGGGCGGCGCGGTGTCGCGATCGGTCGCCGAGCCGCTGGTGCTGCTGGTCGCCCCGCTGGCCCCGCACATCGCCGAGGAACTGTGGCGCACGCTGGGCCACACCGACTCGGTCGTCCACCAGGACTTCCCGGTCGCCGACCCGCGGTACGTGGTCGATGAGGCCGTGACCTGTGTCGTGCAGATCAAGGGCAAGGTCAAGGCGCGGCTGGAGGTGCCGCCGACCATCTCCGACGAGGAGCTGGAGAAGGTGGCGCTGGCCGACGAGAACGTGGTCAAGGCGCTGGGCGGGGCCGGCATCCGGAAGGTGATCGTGCGGGCGCCGAAGCTGGTGAACATCGTTCCCGCGTAGCCGTCCCAGCAGGTCGTCCACGGTCCGGGGCGGTCGTCCACGGGCCGGGGGCGCAGATGTCGGGGTAGTCCCCTACGGGCAGGTTCGGGGTTCTTCTGGAACTCCGGGCCTGCCCTTCTCGTTTACCGTGGAAGAGCGGTGCGGGATGTGCCGCGACGGGCCGGAGGAGGAGCACGGTGGAAGCAGTGATCGCAGTCTTCGCCCTGCTCTTCGTGTTGTTCCTGGTGCTCGGCGTCTACGCCGCGGTGAAGGTGGTCGGTGCCGCCAGGCGCGGGGTGGACCGCACCATCGAGCAGGCCCGGCGCACGGTCGAGGACCACACCCTGCGCGCGAAGACATTCGTGCCCGGCCCCGCGAGCGAGGTCGCCCAACTGCGGCTCAAACTCCGTACCTCCATGCGCGCCACGCAGGACGCGCTGCAGGTGGGCGCGCAGGACGACGAGTCCCTGAAGGAGTCCCTGGCGCTGTTCCAGCGTCTCAGCGCGCACGGCCACGAACTGGACGGCGAGCTCAAGCGCCTGGAGTCCGAGCCCGACCGCACCACGCTCGCCCAGCGCCTGCCCGACCTGCGCGCACGCACCGAGCGCATCACACAGTCGGCGGACTCCCTTCGCTGGGCGGCCCGCGACCGGGCCCGCCGCTTCGCCGACGACGACCTGGACACGCTGAGCGCACAGATCGACGTGGAGGCCGGCGCCCTACGGCACTGGACGACCGCGGAACCCGCTTCGACCCCGCCGCCGTGGCCCGAGGCCCCGGCCGCCGAGGAGGCCGGGACGGCTCAGCAGACCTGGCCCGAGACTCCCCGCTCGCGCCCTGCCGAGGAGCCGAAGCGCGCCGCGATCACCCCGCCGGTGCAGCGTCCGACCTACCCCTGGCAGAAGAAACCCCGTCCCGAGAGCACTACTTGATCCGGTCAAGGGCAGACCAGGTGAGCGGGGCCGGGCTGCCGTCAGGGCGCTACGGCAGGTAACCTCCAGCTCATGTCCCGCCATGTCGCGATCGTCACCGATTCAACGGCCTACCTGCCGCCCCGGACGATGGAGCGCCACGGCATCACGGCGGTGCCCCTGACGGTGGTCCTCGGCGATCAGGCGCTGGACGAGGGCACCGAGATCTCCACCCGCTCCCTCGCCCAGGCCCTGCAGAAGCGACGCCCCGTCACCACCTCGCGGCCCAGCCCCCAGCTCTTCGCCGAGACCTACCGCAAGGTCGCCGAGTCCGGCGCCACCGGCATCGTCTCCCTCCACCTCTCCGCCGAACTGTCGGGCACCTACGACGCGGCGGTCCTCGCGGCGCGCGAGGCGCCGGTGCCGGTGCGGGTGGTGGACACCGGGACGGTCGCGATGGCGCTCGGGTTCTGCGCGCTCGCCGCGGCGGAGGCGGCGGAGGCGGGCGGCACCGTGGACGAGGCCGTCACGGCCGCCGAGAAACGGGCCTCGGGCACGTCCGCGTACTTCTACGTCGACACCCTCGACTATCTGCGCCGCGGCGGCCGGATCGGTGCCGCGCAGGCGCTGCTGGGTTCCGCGCTGGCCGTGAAACCGCTGCTCCAGCTGGACGGCGGCCGGATCGAGCTTCTGGAGAAGGTCCGCACGGCCTCGAAGGCGATCGCCCGCCTGGAGGAGATCGCGGCCGACCGGGCCGGCAGCGCACAGGTCGACATCGCCGTCCACCATCTCGCCGCCCCCGAACGGGCGTCGGCCCTGGCGGACCGGTTGCGGGCACGGGTGCCCGGGGTGGCCGACCTGCATGTGAGCGAGGTCGGGGCGGTGATCGGGGCGCATACGGGGCCTGGGCTGTTGGGGGTCGTGGTTTCACCACGGTGACGTCTCACGGCGTCCGACACGGGGCTCCTCATCCGTGCGGGTGACGGAGTTATCCACAACTGGGGAGTAATCCCCGGGAATTGAGCAAGATCATCGCCGATGCGGCCAGGTGCCCGATCCTCGGCGCATGGCACTTCGATCACGCACTCGCACAGTGGCCGCGACCAGTGGGCCAGGACGCGCTCCCGCCTCCGACGGCCGGATTCGGCACCGCCGCCCTCCGGCGAAGGGCCGGGCTCGGCATCGCCACGCGTCGGAGGAACTGCGTCGGCGTGCGCAGGTGTTGTTTCCCGAACGTGTGGGGGAGTGGCGGGAGTCGGGGGCGGGGCCGCCGGGGTTGCTCGTGGAGGACGAGGAGCAGCCCATTTCTCCGGTGGGCGGAGAGGACGCGATTCCGCAGGTGCGGCAGCGGCCCGGAGACTCCTGGCGGGTGCGGGCCGGGCTCGCCCTGCGTGAGCGGATGCCGGTGTGGTTGCAGACGCGGTGCGGGCTGGAGCGGCGGAGTGCCGTCGCGCTCGGGGTAGTGCTCGTCGTCGCCGCCGTGTTCGCCGTGCAGCACTTCTGGACGGGACGGACCCAGTCTGTCCGGGCGCCCGAAGTGGTGCGGGCGGTGGCGCCGTTGGGGAAGGGGAGCGCGAGCGGGGAGCCCGCGCCGGAGGCCTTCGGCAAGACGCCGGGCGCGGTGGGTTCGGCCGGGCCCGAGATCGTCGTGGACGTCAGCGGCAAGGTCCGCGATCCAGGCATCCACCGCCTTCCGGCAGGCTCGCGGGTCGACGACGCGCTGCGCGCGGCCGGCGGCGTGCGGCCCGGCACGAGCACGGAAGGACTCAACCGGGCCCGCTTCCTGGTGGACGGGGAGCAGGTGGTGGTCGGAGGCCCCGCCGCCCCGGCGCCGGGTCCTGCCGGGGCGGCGGCGGGAGGAACGCCAGGAGGGGCACCCACGGCTCCCGTCTCCCTCAACACGGCGACCGTGGACCAGCTCGACACGCTGCCGGGTGTAGGCCCCGTGCTGGCCCAGCACATCGTCGACTACCGCACCCGGCACGGCGGTTTCCGCTCGGTGGACGAACTGCGCGAGGTCAACGGCATCGGTGACCGCAGGTTCGCCGATCTACGGGATCTGGTACGGCCATGAGCCGCGCGTCCGACCTCACGGCCGAGCGAGCCCCCGTGCACGCCGCCTCCGAAGCACGGCTCGGTGCCGCCCACCCTCGGCAGGAAGGGCCGACGGACCTGCGACTCGTGCCGCCGGCGCTCGCGGCTTGGGGGACGGCGGCGTCGATGCTGGGTGCGACGCCGGGGTGGGTCACGGGGACGGCCGTGGTGTGCCTGGTCGCCGCATGTGTGCTGTTGCTCGCACAGCGCCGCGGTGAGGCGGACGGCGGAGGGACTGCGCTCGGGCGGTCGCCGCACCCGTCCGGGCAGGGAGCACCCCGTGGGCATTCGCCGGCGCCTGGACGACCGGCGCCTGCGGCCTGGCCGCGAGTCCCGGTCGCCGCCGTGCTGCTCTGTGTCGCCGCGGCCGCCGTGTCCGCCGGGCTGCACGGGGCTGATGTGCGGCGGGGGCCCGTGCCGGGGCTGGCGCGCGAGTACGCCACGGTGACCGCCGACGTCGAGATCACGTCCGATCCACGGCTCACCCGTCCCCGGATCAGCGGGGACCACGCCGCTCCCGCCTCCGTGCTGGCCGAGGGGGAGGTGCGACGGGTGGAGGAGGCCGACGGGACGGTCGTCTCGACGCGGGCGCCGGTGCTGGTGATCGTCGATGTCGGGAGACATGGGGCGGGTGCCGCAGGGGGCGGGGAATCCAGCGGCTCGACCACGCCGCAGCCCTCCGGGCCGCCCTTCACCGGCTCACGCTCCACCGCTGAGACCGAGCCGACGGCGGCCGGTGGCCGACGGCCCTTCGCCGACGGCTCGTCTCCGCCACCCTTTGTCGAGGATCGGCCGTCCCCCGCCGGGTTTTCGTCGCACCCCGGCGGGTCTTCGTCGCCCCCCGCCGGGATTTCGTCGCCCCCCGCCGGGAAGCAACCGCGGTCCCCCTGGCTCGACCTGCTCCCCTCCACCCGCGTCCGTGTCTCGGCGCGGGTCGTGCCCGCCGTGGTCGGTGGGGATCGGGTCGCGGGGGTGCTGCGGGTGCGGGGGCAGGGGGTGCCGGTGGTGGTGGGTGGGCCGTCGGCGGCGCAGCGGTTCGCGGGGCGGTTGCGGGGTGGGTTGCGGGAGGCGACCGACGGGCTGGCGGCGGATGCGCGGGCGCTGCTGCCGGGGCTGGTCGTCGGGGACACCTCGCGGATCACTCCGGAGCTGGACGAGGCGTTCAAGGAAACCGACCTGGCGCACACCCTCGCCGTGTCCGGGAGCAACCTCACGATCATCCTCGCCCTGCTCATCGGACCGCCGGGTATGGCGCAGCTGGTGGAGCGGCGGGGGCTCGCGCCACGGCTCGGCATCCCGTTGCGGACGACCGCGGTGCTCGGCGGGGTCCTCACCCTCGGGTTCGTGGTCGTGTGCCGGCCTGACCCGAGCGTGCTGCGGGCCGCGGCCTGCGGTGCCGTGGTGTTGCTGGCCCTGGCGACCGGGCGCCGCAGGTCTCTCATCCCGGCGCTGGCGACGGCCGTACTGCTGCTGGTGCTCTACGACCCCTGGCTGGCCAGGAGTTACGGCTTCCTGCTCTCCGTGCTGGCCACCGGCGCCCTGCTCACCCTCGCCCCGCGCTGGAGTGAGGCGCTGCGCCGGCGCCGGGTTCCGCCGAGGCTGGCCGAGGGGCTGGCCGCGGCGGCCGCGGCACAGGCGCTGTGTGCGCCGGTCGTCGCCGTGCTGTCGGCGCGGGTGAGCCTGGTGGCGGTGCCGTGCAATCTGCTCGCGGAGGTCGCGGTGGCGCCGGCCACGGTGCTGGGCTTCGCGGCGCTGGCGACGGCACCGGTGCTGATGCCGGTGGCCAAGGCGCTGGCCTGGTGCGCGAGTTGGCCCGCCGAGTGGATCGCGGGCGTCGCGCGTACGGGGGCGGCGTTGCCGGGCGGGGGAGTGGACTGGCCGGGCAGTTGGAGTGGGGCGCTGCTGCTCGCCCTGGTGACGGGGGTCGTCCTGCTGGTCGGCCGGCGGTTGCTGCGGCATCCGTGGCTGTGCGGGTCCTGCGCGCTGCTGCTCGTGCTGGTGGTGGTGCAGCCGCCGCCGTTGACCAGGGTGATCACGGGGTGGCCGCCGCCGGGGTGGCGGTTCGCGATGTGCGATGTCGGGCAGGGCGACGCCACCGTGCTCGCGGCGGGGGAGGGCAGCGGGGTGGTCGTGGACGCCGGGCCCGATCCGAGGCTCGTCGACCACTGCCTGCGCACGCTCGGCATCACGAAGATCCCGCTCGTCGTGCTCACGCACTATCACGCCGACCACGTGGCCGGGCTGCCCGGAGTGCTGCGTGGGCGGTCGGTGGGGGCGATCGAGACCACGGGGTTCGAGGAGCCCGCGGACCAGGTCGCGTTCGTACGGAGAGAGGCGGCGGCGCGGCACATTCCGATCAGCCATGCCGTCGCCGGGGAGCAGCGGCGCACCGGGGCGCTGTCCTGGCAGGTGCTGTGGCCCCCGCCAGGACCGGCACCGGAGCCGGACGGGCCCAACGACGCCAGCGTGGCCCTGCTGGTCCGCTCGGCCGGGCTGCGGCTCCTGCTGCTCGGGGACCTCGAACCCCCGGCCCAGCAGGCCCTGTTGAGGTCACCGGAGGGAGCGCTGCTGGGCGGGGTGGATGTGCTGAAGGTCGCCCATCACGGGTCGGCGTATCAAGATCCGGAGCTCATACTCAGGGTGGCGCCACGGGTCGCGTTGATCTCCGTCGGGGCGGACAACACCTATGGTCACCCGGCCCCGAGCACCGTCGCGGCGCTGCGGGCCGAGGGCGCGGTGGTGCTGCGGACGGACCGGGACGGGGCGCTGGCCGTCACGGACACGGGCGGGAGGCTGAGCGTGGCGCGAGACTGAGGGCATGAACTCTGCACAGGCCGATGCCTACCTCCGCCGGCTGGGAGTCGAGCGCCCGGTGCGGCCCACCGGAGCCACCGTCCACGTACTGCGCGAACTGCACCTGCGCCATCTGCGGGCCGTGCCCTTCGAGAACCTGTCCGTGCACCTCGGCGAGGAGATCGTGCTGGAGGAGAAACGGCTGCTGGACAAGGTGGTGGGGGCACGGCGGGGCGGGTTCTGCTACGAACTGAACGGGGCGTTCGGGGCGTTGCTCGATGCGCTGGGGTTCGAGGTGACGCTGCTGGCGGCGCGGGTGCACGGGGGCGGGGGGCGGCTCGGGATTCCGTACGACCATCTGGCACTGCGGGTGCGGACGGTGGACGGGGGCGAGTGGCTGGCCGACGTCGGGTTCGGGGCGCACAGCCACCTTCCGCTGGCGTTCGGGGAGCGGGGCGAGCAGGAGGACCCCGGCGGGGTGTTCCGGATCGTCGAGGCGGGACCGGACCTGGATGTCCTCATGGGGGGTGTGCCGCAGTACCGCCTGGAGACGCGGCCGCGTGAACTCGGCGACTTCGTGGCCGGGGCGTGGTGGCACAGCACCTCGCCCGTCTCGCACTTCACGCAGTCGCTGGTGTGCTCCAGGGTCACGGAGGACGGCGGGAGGATCACCCTCAGCGGGCGCACCTTCAAGGTGACGGGCGCCGACGGAGCGCGGGAGGAAAGGGAGTTGGGGACGGACGCGGAGGTGCTCACGGTGTATCGGGAGCGGTTCGGGATCGAGCTCGGCTCTGTGCCGACGGTGCGAAATCCCCATCGGCCGGATCGGAACGACTGATTGGGGGATCAGTTGGGGCCAGTCGTTGCTACTCGTGCGTAGGTGTCCTGTGTTGCCTCGAATGCCGCATCGGTGATCGAATGCGTCTTCGGCAACAGGTGATCGGGTGATGTCGAGGCGTACAGGGGTGGCGTGGATGTTCGGGCGTTGGCGGGGAAATCGAATGAACCGGGTGCAGCGGACGGGCCCCCTGGCGGCGGTGCAGACGCCGGCGAGCGCCGGGGTGCTGAGCTGCCGGGTGCTGGATCCGGTCAATGAGCCGGTGACGCACGCGGAGTTCGCGGTCAGCGACGCCATGGGGCGCAAGGTGGTCGGTGGCGAGACGGACCCCTACGGGTCGTTCGTGACGACCGTGCCCGCGGGGGAGTACCGGCTGGCGGTGTCGGCCGACGGGTTCACGCCGTACCGGGCGAGGGCGACCGTCGGGGAGAACGCGCTCGCCTCGCTCGGCGATGTGACCCTTCAGGTCGCGCGGCCGCCGGAGCTGCCGGCGGCGGGCGACTGGGACATCGAGGCGACGCACTCCTCCATCGGGTTCACCGCGCGGCACATCGGGCTGGCGCGGATCCACGGGCGGTTCAACTCGTTCGCGGGGGTCGTGCGGATCGCGGACCAGGTCGAGCAGTCGGCCATGCATGTGGTGATCGACGCGGCGTCCATCGACACGAACGTGCGGATGCGGGACGACCATCTGCGGTCGCCGGACTTCCTGGACGTGGCGCAGTTCCCGACGCTGGAGTTCTACAGCGAGCGGTTCGTGCACAAGGGCGGGAACCGGTGGGCGGTCACCGGGGCGCTGTCCCTGCACGGGGTGACGCGGACGGTCACGCTGGACACCGAGTACCTCGGGCTCGGCCACGGCATGGAGGGCGAGGTGCGGGCGGCGTGCCGGGCCACGACGGAGCTGCACCGGGACGACTTCACCGTCAGCTGGCAGACGATGCTGGCGCGGGGGATCGCGGTGGTGGGACCGAGCATCCGGGTCGACCTCGATGTGCAGATCGTGCGGAAGGGCTGACGCGGGCGTCGGGGACAAGGGTGTGACGCGGGCATCGGAGAATGGGGCTCGTGAGCGATGTGAGACATGTGCTGGTGCTGCCCGACCGCGATGCCGCGGAGGAGGTGGCAGGGGCGCTGGGGGAGCGGTTCGGGGTCGTCGAGGAGCCGCGGCTGGTGCGGGACGCGCTGGCCGGTGAGGACGACGCCGAGGACGCGCAGTGGCTCGTCGTCCTGCGGGACGAGGAGGGGCGGCTGGATCCGGGGGAGCTGGACGCGTTCGCGGGGGAGTGGGACGGGTGGCGGGAGGAGCCGTAGCCCTACGTCGGCGGCCGGGTGTCAGTGGCGCGTGCCATGCTGTGAGCGATGGCCAAGAAGACTGCGAATGACGACCCTCTCGCCCCGGTGACGCTCGCCGTGGGCCAGGAGGACCTGCTGCTCGACCGTGCCGTGCGGGAGGTGGTGGCCGCCGCCCGGGCCGCCGACGCCGACACGGACGTACGTGACCTGACCTCGGACCAGCTGCAGCCCGGCACCCTCGCCGAGTTGACCAGCCCGTCGCTCTTCGCGGAGCGCAAGGTCGTGGTCGTACGCGATGCGCAGGATCTCTCGGCCGACACGGTCAAGGACGTGAAGGCGTATCTCGGGGCGCCCGCCGAGGAGATCACCCTGGTGCTGCTGCACGCGGGGGGAGCGAGGGGGAAGGCGCTGCTCGACGCCGCCAGGAAGGCGGGGGCGCGGGAGGTGGCCTGTCCGAAGATGACCAGGCCGGCGGATCGGCTGGCGTTCGTGCGGGGGGAGTTCCGGGCGGCCGGGCGGTCCGCGACGCCGGAGGCCTGCCAGGTGCTGGTCGATGCCATCGGGAGTGATCTGCGGGAGCTGGCGGCGGCCGTCTCTCAGCTGGTCGCCGATGCCGAGGGGACCATCGACGAGGCCGTCGTGGGCCGGTACTACACCGGCCGGGCCGAGGCGTCGAGCTTCGAGGTCGCCGACCGGGCGGTGGAGGGGCGGGCGGCCGAGGCACTGGAGGCGTTGCGCTGGGCGCTGTCCACCGGCGTCGCACCGGTGCTGATCACCAGCGCGCTCGCACAGGGCGTGCGGGCGATCGGGAAGCTGTCGTCCGCGCGTGGGGGGCGGCCGGCGGATCTCGCGCGGGAGCTCGGGATGCCGCCGTGGAAGATCGACCGGGTGCGGCAGCAGATGCGGGGGTGGACGCCGGACGGGGTTTCCGTCGCGCTGCGGGCGGTGGCCGAGGCGGATGCGGGCGTCAAGGGCGGCGGGGATGATCCCGACTACGCGCTGGAGAAGGCGGTTGTGGTGATCGCGAGGGCGGCGCGGTCCCGGGGGCGGAGTTAGGGCCTTTCGCAACAGGCCCCGGACGAGCGTCACCGGTGTTCCGTCCGTCGAGAACGCCGAAGGCCCCGCCACCCGCCCTGGGGAAGGGAGGGTGCCGGGGCCTCGGTTCACAGCTGTCGAGTCCGTACCCGCGTGGCGAACGCAGGCCGCGTACGGACTCTGGGGGCCGGTCGGGAGCGGATGAGAGAGGGCCCGCTCGGGTCCTTCCGGCGTCCAATCAAGTGTCAGGCCTTGAGGGACTCGACCTTGGAAGCAAGCGCCGACTTCTTGTTGGCGGCCTGGTTCTTGTGGATGACGCCCTTCGAGACGGCCTTGTCGAGCTGACGCGCGGCAGCGCGCTGGTACTCGGTGGCCTTCTCGACGTCACCCGCGGCAGCGGCCTCACGGGCCTTGCGGATCGCGGTCTTCAGGGAGGACTTGACGGCCTTGTTGCGCAGCCGGGCCTTCTCGTTGGTCTTGATCCGCTTGATCTGGGACTTGATGTTCGCCACTGATTGAGCCTTTTCAGGTTCAGGCACGGGGCCAGGAGGACTCCAAGAAAGGAGACCCGGGTTCCGTGCCAGGTGATTTCCGATGATGTGCCTCGCGCTGAGAGGGCATGAGACACAGCCACCCAGGCTACCAGTGGCCGGGCCGACGGCCCAAAACGGTTCCCGGTCGCCCGCCGTGGGACCATGGAGCCTACGTATCGATCCGACCCGAGGCATAAGGCGCCTCAAGAGACAGGACCCTGCGTGCCCGCGACCCCTAACAATGTGCCCGAGCCGAGCCGTACCGCCCCGGCTCTGATCCGCAATTTCTGCATCATCGCGCACATCGACCACGGCAAGTCCACGCTCGCCGACCGGATGCTCCAACTGACCGGCGTCGTCGAGCAGCGCCAGATGCGTGCTCAGTACCTCGACCGCATGGACATCGAGCGCGAGCGCGGCATCACGATCAAGTCCCAGGCGGTGCGGCTGCCGTGGGCTCCCACCCACGACAAGACCAACACGCACATCCTGAACATGATCGACACCCCGGGGCACGTCGACTTCACCTACGAGGTCTCGCGGTCGCTCGCCGCCTGCGAGGGGACCATCCTCCTCGTCGACGCCGCCCAGGGCATCGAGGCCCAGACTCTCGCCAATCTCTACCTGGCGATGGAGAACGACCTCACGATCATCCCCGTACTCAACAAGATCGATCTTCCGGCCGCCCAGCCCGAGAAGTTCGCCGAGGAGCTCGCCAATCTCGTCGGGTGCGACCCCGATGACGTGCTGCGGGTCTCCGCGAAGACCGGTGTCGGCGTCGACGCGCTGCTCGACCGGGCCGTCCGGGACATTCCGGCGCCGGTCGGCGTCGCGGACGCCCCCGCCCGAGCGATGATCTTCGACTCGGTCTACGACTCCTACCGCGGTGTCGTGACGTACGTACGAGTCGTCGACGGTCAGCTCAACAAGCGTGAGCGGATCCGGATGATGTCCACCGGCGCCACGCACGAGCTGCTGGAGATCGGGACCAACTCGCCCGAGATGCTCGGCGCGGACGGGCTGGGTGTCGGTGAGGTGGGGTACATCATCACCGGGGTGAAGGACGTCCGGCAGTCCAAGGTCGGTGACACCATCACCAGCCTGGCGAAGGGCGCGACCGAGGCGCTCGGGGGATACAAGGACCCCAAGCCCATGGTCTTCTCCGGGCTGTATCCGCTGGACGGGTCCGACTACCCCGAGCTGCGTGACGCCCTCGACAAGCTGCAGCTCAACGACGCCGCGCTCGTCTACGAACCGGAGACGTCCGCGGCCCTCGGCTTCGGCTTCCGTGTCGGCTTCCTGGGCCTGCTGCACCTGGACGTCATCCGCGAGCGCCTGGAGCGCGAGTTCGGGCTCGACCTGATCGCGACCGCGCCCAACGTGGTCTACCGCGTGGTCATGGAGGACGGGACCGAGCACACGGTCACCAACCCCAGCGAGTTCCCCGAGGGTAAGATCAACGACGTGTACGAGCCGGTCGTGCGCGCCACGATCCTCGCGCCGTCGGAGTTCATCGGCTCGATCATGGAGCTGTGCCAGACCCGGCGCGGCACCCTGCTGGGCATGGACTATCTGTCGGAGGACCGCGTCGAGATCCGCTACACACTGCCGCTCGCCGAGATCGTCTTCGACTTCTTCGACCAGCTGAAGTCCAAGACGCGCGGCTATGCCTCCCTGGACTACGAGCCCACCGGCGAGCAGTCCAGCTCCCTGGTCAAGGTCGACATCCTGCTGCACGGCGACAAGGTCGACGCCTTCTCGGCGATCACGCACAAGGACGCGGCCTACGCGTACGGCGTGCGGCTCGTCGCCAAGCTGCGCGAGCTGATCCCGCGGCAGGCCTTCGAGGTGCCGATCCAGGCCGCCATCGGCTCCCGGGTGATCGCCCGCGAGACCATCCGCGCCATCCGCAAGGACGTCCTCGCCAAGTGCTACGGCGGTGACATCTCCCGTAAGCGGAAGCTGCTGGAGAAGCAGAAGGAGGGCAAGAAGCGGATGAAGATGGTGGGTTCCGTGGAGGTTCCGCAGGAGGCCTTCATCGCCGTACTGAGCAGTGATGACAGCGCGGGGTCGGTCAAGGGCAAGAAGTAACCGCCGGTAACAGAGGGTTGCCTGGCAAATCGCCGCAACAGGGGTCCGTCGTGCGAAAGTGCGGCGGGCCCCTACGCGTGCGTAAGGTCGCTCTCTGTAGGAACTGACAGGCGGACGCCCCTTACGAACCGGCCGGTCGGGCTCTACTCTGATCTCTGCTCGATAGTTACTCGCGAGTTAAACAAACGCTACTGCGTGAAGCCAGCCGCAATTGAGCCAGCCGCACTGCCGCGGGCCCGGAGGATGTCGTGAGCGACACACAGACACTGATCGAGAACCGTCCGCCGAGCGTGGCGAACCTCTTCCTGGAGCGCGTGGCGGCCACGCCGGACGCCGAGGCGTACCGCTACCCGGTGCCCGCCGCTTCCGGTGCGGGCCCCGACGACTGGAAGTCGCTGAGCTGGGCCGAGACAGCCGAGCGGGTCTACGCGATCGCGGCCGGTCTGATCGAGCTCGGGGTCCAGCCCGAGCAGCGGGTCGCCCTCGCCTGCTCCACCCGGGTCGAGTGGATCCTCGCCGACCTCGGCATCCTGTGCGCGGGCGCCGCCACGACCACCGTCTATCCGCAGACCAACGCCGACGAGTCGGCGTTCATCCTCTCCGACTCCGAGAGCCAGGTGCTGATCGCCGAGGACGCGGCGCAGCTGGCCAAGGCGGTCGAGAAGCGCGCCGAGCTGCCCGCGCTCACCCATGTCGTCGTGATCGACCCGGCGGGCGTGGAGACCAGTGACTGGGTCCTCACGCTCACCGAGCTGGAGGCCCGGGGCGCCGCGCGCCTGGAGAAGGACCCCGACCTGATCAAGGAGCGGGTCGGTGCGATCACCAAGGACCAGCTCGCGACGCTGATCTACACCTCCGGCACCACCGGCCGGCCCAAGGGCGTCCGGCTCGCGCACGACGCCTGGTCGTACATGGCGAAGTCGATCGCCTCGACCGGGCTGATCAGCGCCGAGGACGTGCAGTACCTGTGGCTGCCGCTCGCGCACGTCTTCGGCAAGGTGCTCACCTCGGGGCAGATCGAGGTCGGTCATGTCACCGCCGTCGACGGTCGTGTCGACAAGATCATCGAGAATCTGCCGGTCGTGCAGCCGACGTACATGGCGGCCGTCCCGCGCATCTTCGAGAAGGTCTACAACGGGGTCGCCGCCAAGGCCCGTGCGGGCGGCGGGGCCAAGTACAAGATCTTCCAGTGGGCCGCGGGGGTCGCCCGCGAGTACGCCAAGGTCGCGCAGGACAACTTCCGGCGCACGGGGACGGCTTCGGTTCCGTTCTCGCTCGGTGCCAAGCACAAGACGGCCGACGCGCTGGTGTACGCCAAGATCCGGGAGGCGTTCGGCGGGAACCTGCGGGCGTGTGTGTCCGGGTCGGCCGCGCTCTCTCCCGAGATCGGGTACTTCTTCTCCGGCGCCGGGATCCACATCCTGGAGGGCTACGGGCTGACGGAGTCCTCGGCCGCCTCCTTCGTGAACCCGGGCGAGGCCTACCGCACCGGTACGGTCGGCAAGCCGCTGCCCGGCACGGAGGTGCGGATCGCCGACGACGGGGAGATCCTGCTGCGCAGCCCCGGCATCATGCAGGGCTACCACGGGCTGCCCGAGAAGACCGCCGAGGTGCTGGAGGCCGACGGGTGGTTCCACACCGGGGACATCGGTGAGCTCTCGCCCGACGGGTACCTGCGGATCACCGACCGCAAGAAGGACCTCATCAAGACGTCCGGCGGCAAGTACATCGCGCCCGCCGAGGTCGAGGGGCAGTTCAAGGCGGTGTGCCCGTACGTGTCCAACATCCTGGTGCACGGGGCCGACCGGAACTTCTGCACGGCGCTGATCGCGCTGGACGAGCCGTCGATCCTGGAGTGGGCCAAGGAGAACGGGCTGGAGGGGAAGTCGTACGCGGAGGTCGTGGCCGCGCCGGAGACGGTCGCCATGGTCGACGGGTACGTCAAGGAACTCAACCAGGGGCTGCAGAAGTGGCAGACCATCAAGAAGTTCCGGTTGCTGCCGCGTGATCTCGACGTGGAGCACGGCGAGATCACGCCGAGCCTGAAGCTGAAGCGGCCGGTGGTGGAGCGGGAGTACAAGCACCTCATCGACGAGATGTACGCGGGTACTCGCGAGGCGTAGCGCGGAAGCGGAGGGGTGGCGGGGGCTGAGGCGGCTGACGGTGTGTGGGGGCTGGTCGCGCCCACGCGGCGGAGCCGCACATCGATTCAGCCCCGCGCCCCTCAGGGCGTTGAGCGGCCCCTGTTGACCAGGTGACGTAGCTCTCGGACCTGCGTGCGCAAGCGCGTCAGGTCCGGGGGGTTCTCCTGCTCCAACTGGGCCTCCAGTTCCGCCATTTTGGTGGCCACCTCGCCGTACTCCGCCTGTTCCTGGGCCAGCAGGCGCTCCAGTTGCTGGTTCTTGCGGTACAGGTCGAGGAAGACGGTGACCTTCGCCCGTAGCACCCACGGGTCGAACGGCTTGGTCAAGTAGTCGGCCGCTCCGGTCGCGTAGCCGCGGAAGGCGTAGCCGGAGTCGTCCTCCGCGCCGGTCAGGAAGATGATCGGGACGTCCTTGGTCTGGTCGAGCCGCTTGATGTTCGCGGCCGTCTCGAAGCCGTCCATGCCCGGCATACGGACGTCGAGGAGGACCAGGGCGAACTGCCGGCGCAGCAGCGCCTTCATCGCCTCCTCACCCGAACGTGCGCGGACCAGCGGCTCGTTGAGGGATCCCAGGACGGCCTCCAGCGCGATCAGGTTGTCCTCCATGTCGTCCACGAGGAGGATGCTGGCGCGCTCGTCGGTCGTTGCCTCAGCGCTCATGGTGACGGTGCCTCATTCCGTCTCGGGCGTCCGAGCGGCCGCCTCGACGTCCGCCTGCTCGTCCTGCCCCACGCTCTCCGGATCCAGGAGTGCGCAGACGACGGTCAGCAACTGGTCGACGTCCACCGGCTTGGGTACGTAGTCGTTCGCGCCCCGCGCGATGGACTTCTCCCGGTCGCCGGGCATCGCCTTCGCGGTGAGCGCGACGATCGGCAGGCCCGTCCAGCGCGGGGTGCGACGGATGGCGGCGATGGTCTCGTAGCCGTCCATCTCCGGCATCATGATGTCCATCAGGACGAGTTCGACGTCCGGGTTGCGCTCCAGGGTCTCGATGCCCTCGCGGCCGTTCTCCGCGTACAGGACCGGCATGCCGACGCGGCCGAGGACATGGGTGAGGGCGAAGACGTTGCGGATGTCGTCGTCGACGATCAACACCCGCCGTCCGGGCAGCACTTGACCAGCCCGTCCGGACTTCCACGCCTCCAGCTTGGTCGGGGCCGGCCAGGAGTCGTCCACGTCGTGCGTGGCCGTGTACGGCTCGGTCGACAACTGGGCGGGGACGGGGAGCGTACGGTCCTCGGGGACCGGGCCGGTCGCCGAGTGGCCGGGGCTGACGACGGGGACGTAGAGAGTGAAGGTGGAGCCGTGGCCGGGCTCGCTCTCCGCGACGATACGGCCGCCCAGCAGGCCCGCGATCTCCCGGCTGATGGACAGGCCGAGCCCCGTGCCGCCGTACTTGCGGTTGGTGGTGCCGTCCGCCTGCTGGAACGCCTCGAAGATCACCGGGAGTTTCTCGGCCGCGATGCCGATGCCGGTGTCGGAGACGGCGAAGGCGATGATCTGGTCGCTGCCCGGGACATAGCGGTGGTCCGCGTCGATGACCCTTGTGACCCGCAGCTCGACCCGGCCCGTCGCGGTGAACTTGATCGCGTTGGAGAGCAGGTTGCGCAGGATCTGCTGGAGGCGCTGCTCGTCCGAGTACATCTCGCGCGGCACGTCCTCACCCACCGCCACCTCGAAGGCGAGCCCCCGGTCCAGGGTGAGCGGGCGGAAGGTCGCGTGGACATAGTCGAGCAGCTTGATCAGCGGCAGCTTCTTCGGGCGTACGTCCATCCGGCCGGCCTCGATCTTGGAGAGGTCGAGGATGTCGTTGATCAGTTGCAGGAGGTCCGATCCCGACCTGTGGATCGTCGTCGCGAACTGGACTTCCTGGTCCGAGAGATGGCCGTCCGGGTTGTCGGAGAGCAGCCTCGCCAGGATCAGCAACGAGTTGAGTGGTGTACGGAGCTCGTGCGACATGTTCGCCAGGAACTCCGACTTGTACTGGGAAGAGGTGGCCAACAGAGCCGCCTTCTCCTCCAGTTCGGCGTTCGAGCGCTGCAACTCCGCCTGCTGCTTCTGGAGTTCGTCCGAGCGTTCCTGCAGCTGCATGGCGAGGCGCTGGGACTCGCCGAGCAGGGACTCGGTGCGGGAGTTGGCGATGATCGTGTTGATCGCGACGCCGATGGTGTTCACGAACTGGTCGAAGAAGGCCAGGTGGACATCGGAGAAACGGGAGAAGGAGGCCAGCTCGATCACGCCGAGGAGCTTGTCCTCGAACAGGATCGGGATGATGACCACGCTGGCCGGTGCGGCCTCGCCGAGCCCGCTGTTGATCTTGATGTAGTCCGGCGGGGCCTCCTCCACCAGGATCCGCTTCTTCTCCCGGGCCGCCTGGCGGACCAGGCCGTGGACCGGCATGCCGCCCGTGTCGACGGTCGCGCCCTGCGCCGAGCCGTAGCCGGCGATGAACGCGAGTCCCTTCGCAGGAACGGTTGTGCGCAGAGAGGCACTGTCCTCGTCCGGGTCGGCCAGGAAGAACGCCCCGTACTGGGCGTTCACCAGCGGCGTCAGCTCGCGCAGGATCAGGTCGGCGACCTCCATCAGGTCCCGGTGGCCCTGCATCAGGGCGGCGAGGCGGGCCAGGTTCGACTCCAGCCAGTCCTTGGCGCGGGTCGTCTCGCGGAGGTTGGCCACCATCAGGTTGATGTTGTCCTTGAGCTCGGCGACCTCGCCCCGGGTCTCCACCGTGATCGAGCGGGACATGTCGCCCTGGGCCACCGCGGAGGCGACCTCGGCGATCGCGCGGACCTGGGTGGTCAGGTTCGAGGCCAGCTCGTTCACGTTCGTCGTCAGGCGCTTCCAGGTGCCGTAGACCCCCTCGACCCTTGCCTGGCCGCCGAGTTGGCCCTCGGAGCCGACCTCGCGGGCCACGCGGGTGACCTCGGAGGAGAACGAGGAGAGCGTGTCCACCATGGTGTTGATGGCGGTCTTCAGCTCCAGGATCTCGCCGCGCGCGTCCACGTCGATCTTCTTCGACAGGTCGCCGTTGGCGACGGCGGTGGTGACCTGGGCGATGTTGCGGACCTGTGAAGTCAGGTTGTCCGCCATGTAGTTGACGTTGTCGGTCAGGTCCCGCCAGACACCGGAGACGCCCAACACCTGCGCGCGTCCGCCGAGTCGGCCGTCCGTGCCGACCTCGCGGGCCACCCGGGTCACCTCGTCGGCGAAGGCGCGCAGCTGCTCCACCATGGTGTTGACGGTGTCCTTGAGTTCCAGGATCTCGCCGCGCGCGTCGACGGTGATCTTCTTCGACAGGTCGCCGTTGGCGACGGCGGTGGTGACCTGGGCGATGTTCCGCACCTGCGAAGTCAGGTTCAGCGCCATGAAGTTGACGTTGTCCGTGAGGTCCTTCCAGACGCCCGACACCCCCCGCACCTGCGCCTGGCCACCCAGGTTTCCCTCGGTGCCGACCTCGCGGGCGACGCGGGTGACCTCGTCGGCGAAGGCGGAGAGCTGGTCCACCATCGTGTTGATCGTGGACTTCAGCTCCAGGATCTCGCCCTTCGCCTCGACCGTGATCTTCTTGCCGAGGTCGCCCTGGGCGACGGCGGTGGACACCAGCGCGATGTTCCGCACCTGTGAAGTCAGGTTGTCCGCCATGAAGTTGACGTTGTCGGTGAGGTCCTTCCAGACGCCGGAGACCCCCCGCACCTGGGCGCGCCCGCCGAGGTTGCCTTCGGTGCCGACCTCGCGGGCGACGCGGGTCACCTCGTCCGCGAAGGCGGAGAGCTGGTCCACCATCGTGTTGATGGTCGACTTCAGCTCCAGGATCTCGCCCTGTGCGTCCACGGTGATCTTCTGCGAGAGGTCGCCGTTGGCGACGGCGGTCGTCACCTGGGCGATGTTCCGCACCTGCGAGGTCAGGTTCGAGGCCATGAAGTTGACGTTGTCGGTCAGGTCCTTCCAGACCCCGCTCACCCCCCGCACCTGGGCGCGCCCGCCCAACTGGCCCTCCGTGCCGACCTCGCGGGCCACCCGGGTCACCTCGTCGGCGAAGGCGGACAGCTGGTCGACCATCGTGTTCACGGTGAGCTTCAGTTCGAGCAGCTCGCCGGTGGCCTCGACCGTGACCGTACGGGTCAGGTCGCCGCGTGCCACCGCCGTCGTCACCAGGGCGATGTCCCGCACCTGTGCGGTCAGCCGGGAGGCCATGGTGTTGACCGCCTCGGTCACGTCCCGCCAACTCCCGGACAGGCCCTGCACCTTGGCGCGTCCGCCGAGCCGCCCCTCGGTGCCGACCTCGCGGGCGACCCGGGTCACCTCGCCGGTGAACAGCGACAGCTGGTCGACCATCTTGTTCACGGCCCGGCCCAGGCGCCGCAGATCACCGCGGAGCTGCCGGTTGCCGTCGTGCAGATCGACCCGCTGGGTCAGATCGCCGCCGGCCACCGCGTCCAGCACCCGGGTCGCGTTCGCCGCCGGGGCCACCAGGGCGTCGAGCAGCTGGTTGACATCGTTGACCCGGGCGGTCCAGGCACCCTGGCCCGGGCTGGCCGACAGACGCTCGTCGAGCCGCCCGTGCCGCACCAGCTCCCGCTTCACCCGTTGCACCTCGTTGTTGAAGTGCGTGTTGCGGTCGGCGATCTGGTTGAAGACCGCGGTCAGTTCGGCCACTATGCCGTGCCCGGTCTCCGGCACCTTCGTGAAGTCGCCGTCCCGGGCGGCCGTCATCGCGGCGAGCAGCGGGCGCAGCTCCGATGCTCGAACTTGTTCCGGTTTTTGTCCGTCTTCGAGCGCACGTGTAGCACTGTTCTCACTCATGGCGGCCCACTTCGGTAACTCGGCGCTTATGGGCGGGGCCAGTCTGTCACTCTGTCCGCATCGACCGAGGTGTATTCGTCCGAACTGCTCGGGGAGCTGGACATGGGGGCCATTCCGACTCAACGGGAGACCGCTTCCCGTGTCTCCGATGCGCCTGCGCACCCGGAAGCGACCGGCGCGCCAGGAGGCGCGCAGGCGCATGCCACCCTCGCCGGAAGCGCCCTCGCGCCGGGCTCCGCCCGTGCCCTCGTGCGCTCCGCCGTCGACGAGTGGACCGAGGCCGGGCTGCCCGGCGCCGAACACCTCACCGAGCGCCTCGCCGACGACGCCGTCCTCGTCGTCAGCGAACTCGTCACCAATGCCGTCGTGCACGCGGGCACCGACATCCAGGTGGCCTGCCGGCTGGAGGAGGCGACCGGCGCCCTCGTCGTCGAGGTCCGCGACCACCATCCCTCCCGGCCGCCCCGGGACGCGGAGGCCGAACCGTCGTACGGGACGCACGAGTCGGGCCGCGGACTGCGCCTGGTCGCCACGCTCGCCGAGTCCTGGGGCGTCAGCTACCGCAGGGGCGCCAAGACGGTGTGGGCGCGGCTGCTCGCCGAACAGGGCGCGGACGCCGACGAGTTGGACGCCTACACCCTGGAACGGCGCCTGGACCTCGTCGGGATCCTCGCGCCCGATCCTCCCCCACCCTCGAATGAGTTCGGCCGGGGGGACCCCCATCGCGCCGAACGCGACCGGGACTGGCTCAACCGGGGCGCCCTGTCCTTCCTCGCCGAGGCCTCCGACCTGCTCGCCGGACAGCTGGACGAGCACCTGGTCGCCGCCCTCGCCGGACAGCTGATCGTGCCGAGGCTCGCCGACTGGTGCGCCGTATGGCTGGAGGACGAGGTGATGGGCCGCTGGGAGACCCCCGATCCCGGCGGCTGGGCGGGCGACGGCACCGCCGGCACGGGCCCGCGGCTCGCCCGCGTCTGGCACGGCAGCGAGAACCGCATCGAGGAGCTGCGCCGGGCCCTGGAGAAGGACCCGCCGCGGCCGCCGCCCGGGGCCCTCCAGTCCGGGCCCGTCGCCCACCCCTGGCCCGGCGAGGCGCTGGACGCCCGGGACACCCACGGCGCGGCACTGGCGTACCGCCTGATCGCCGGCGGCCGCCCGCTCGGCACCCTCGTCATCGGCCGCGCGGGCCTGCTGCGCTTCCCCGACGAGGTCACCGGCCTGGTCGAGGACCTCAGCCGCCGGGTGGCCCTGGCCATCGGCGCGGCCCGCCAGTACGCCCGCCAGGCCACCATCAGCCGGGTCCTGCAGCGCGGCCTGCTGCCCGTCGCCGTCGCCGAGATCCCCGGAGTGCACAGCGCCCTCGTCTACGAGCCCTGCGACAAGGGCGGCCCCAGCGGCGACTTCTACGACCTCTTCCCGGCCGGCGACGGCCGCTGGTGCTTCGCCGTCGGCGACGTCCAGGGCAAGGGCCCCGAGGCCGCCGTCGTCATCGGCCTGGCCCGTCCCTGGCTGCGCCTGCTGGCCCGCGAGGGCTACGGCGTCGCCGACGTCCTCGACCGCCTCAACCGGCTCCTCCTCGACGACGCCACGGAGGCCGCCGACGCGGCGGCCCGCGCACTCGTCCAGCAGGGCGCCCCCGGTGACGGCCCGCAGACCCGCTTCCTCTCCCTCCTCTACGGCGAGCTGGCCCCCTTCGACGGCGGCGTCCGCTGCACCCTCGCCTCCGCCGGCCACCCCCTCCCGCTCCTCCTCGGCCCCGACGGCGACGTCCGCACGGCCGCCCGTCCCCAGACGCTCCTCGGCGTCATCGACGACGAGACCTACACCAGCGAGACCTTCGAGCTGCGCCCCGGCGACAGCCTCCTCTGCGTCACC
Source organism: Streptomyces sp. NPDC001617 (assembly GCF_053596855.1). NCBI lineage: Bacteria > Bacillati > Actinomycetota > Actinomycetes > Kitasatosporales > Streptomycetaceae > Streptomyces > Streptomyces sp. NPDC001617. The sequence goes on along the minus strand of NZ_JBSFHA010000002.1, from coordinate 154,564 downwards.
GACGGCGTCACCGAGCGCCGCTCCGGCTCCCGCCAGTTCGACGACGGCGACGGCCTCGCCGCCGCGCTGGCCGACTGCGCGGGCCTGAGCGCCCAGCTGATCGCGGAACGCATCAAACGCCTGGTCCACGAGTTCGGCGGGCGGCCTCCGGAGGACGATCTGGCGCTGCTGGTGCTGCAGGCGGAGTAGGTACGCGCACGCGTGCCGGACAATGGAAGGCATGCCTTCCGCACTCCCCGACGGCGAGCCGGTCCCCGCCGACGGCTCCCTCCCCGCCTCCGCGCTCGCCGGGTCCGCCGACCGACCCCTCGGCTTCTACCTGCACGTCCCGTACTGCGCGACCCGCTGCGGCTACTGCGACTTCAACACCTACACCGCCACCGAGCTGCGCGGCACGGGCGGAGTGCTGGCCTCCCGCGACAACTACGCGGACACCCTGATCGACGAGATCCGCCTGGCGAGGAAGGTGCTGGGCGACGACCCGCGCCCGGTCCGCACGGTCTTCGTCGGCGGCGGTACGCCGACGCTGCTGGCGGCCGACGATCTCGTACGCATGCTGCAGGCGATCCGCGACGAATTCGGCCTCGCGCCCGACGCCGAGGTCACGACGGAGGCGAACCCGGAGTCCGTCGACCCGGCCTATCTGGCGACCCTCCGCCACGGCGGCTTCAACCGGATCTCCTTCGGCATGCAGAGCGCCAAGCAGCACGTGCTGCGCGTGCTGGACCGCACCCACACCCCGGGCCGCCCCGAGGCGTGCGTCGCGGAGGCCCGCACGGCCGGCTTCGAGCATGTCAACCTCGACCTGATCTACGGCACCCCGGGCGAGTCGGACGACGACTGGCGGGCCTCGCTGGAGGCGGCGATCGGGGCCGGCCCGGACCATGTCAGCGCCTATGCCCTGATCGTCGAGGAGGGCACGCAGCTGGCCCGCCGCATCCGCCGGGGCGAGGTCCCGATGACCGACGACGACGTCCACGCCGACCGGTACCTGATCGCGGAGGACGTCCTGTCCGCGGCCGGCTTCGACTGGTACGAGGTCTCCAACTGGGCCACCTCCGAGGCGGGACGCTGCCTGCACAACGAGCTGTACTGGCGGGGCGCCGACTGGTGGGGCGCGGGTCCCGGAGCGCACTCGCACGTGGGCGGGGTGCGGTGGTGGAACGTGAAGCATCCGGGGGCGTATGCGGCGGCGCTGGCGGCGGGGAAGTCGCCGGGTGCGGGCCGCGAGCTGCTGTCCGACGAGGACCGGAGGGTGGAGCGGATCCTGCTGGAGCTGCGGCTGCTGGAAGGGGTGCCGTTGGAGCTGCTGAAGCAGGACGGACTCGCGGCTTCCCGGCGGGCGCTGGGGGAGGGGCTGCTGGCGGGCGGGCCGTACGAGGCGGGGCGGGCGGTGCTGACGCTGCGGGGGCGGTTGTTGGCGGACGCGGTGGTCAGGGATCTGGTGGACTGATCACTCGGGCGAGTGAATCGGTGCGGAACGGGGGTTCGGTGCCTAACCTGATTCGTAGGCTGCCGCTAAAAGTACGCGGCGGATGTGGAGGCCACGGAGATGACCGCTGTGGACGAGCGTGGGATTGCCAAGTTCTTCGAGGAGTTCGAGCCTCCCGAGGGCGTCAAGGCCGAACTGCTCCGGGGGGAAATCGTGATGATGGCCACTCCCGATCTGGTGCACAACCGGATCGTGGCGGACGTGGTGGACCAGATCCCGCGTAAGCGCTGGGAACGGCTTCAGGTGACGGACGTGGACATCATCGGTGAGACCAGCGAGCCCATTCCGGACTTGGTGGTGGTGGAACGTGGTGTTGCCCCGGACTCAGGCCATCTACTGCCGTCCCAGTTGGTCACGATGGTGGTGGAGGTGGTCTCCAAGACCAGCGTCCAGCGGGACTACGAGATCAAGCGGTCGATTTACGCCGCCGGTGAGATCTACGCCTACCTCATCGTGGACCCGATCATGGCGCAGTGTGTCCTGCTGACGAGGCCTGTCGGGAGGGGGGAGAACGCCGACTATCAAAGGCAGCAGATCACGAAGTTCGGGGCGCCGCTGCCGCTGGAGGAGCTCGGACTGGAACTGGACACCACCGAGTTCGGCACCTACAAGAACGTCAGGCCCCACCGCTACCCGTGACGAAGTCGATCAACTCCTCCACCCGGCCCAGGAGTTCGGGCTCCAGGTCCTTGTAGGAGCCCACCCGCTTCAGAATGGCCTGCCACACCGCCCCGGTGTTCTCCGACGGCCAGCCCAGTGCCCGGCACACCCCCGTCTTCCAGTCCTGCCCGTGCGGCACCCGCGGCCACGCCTCGATGCCCAGGGACGACGGCTTCACGGCCTCCCAGATGTCGATGTAGGGGTGGCCCACCACGAGCGCGTGCTCGCTCGTCACCGCCTCCGCGATCCGCCACTCCTTCGTGCCGGGGACGAGATGGTCCACCAGCACGCCGAGCCGGGCGTCCGGGCCGGGTGCGAACCCGGCGACGATCGACGGGAGATCGTCCACGCCCTCCAGGTACTCCACCACCACGCCCTCGATGCGCAGGTCGTCGCCCCACACCCGCTCGACCAGTTCGGCGTCGTGCCGGCCCTCGACATAGATGCGCCCGGCGCGGGCCACCCGCGCGCGTGCGCCGGGGACGGCGACCGAACCGGAAGCCGTACGGGTGGGACGTACAGGCCCGTCACCGGTGGGGCGTACGAGCGTCACCACCCGGCCCTCCAGCAGGAAGCCCCGCGGTTCCATCGGGAACACCCGGTGCTTGCCGAAGCGGTCCTCCAGGGTCACCGTGCCCGCCTCGCAGCGGATCACCGCGCCGCAGAAACCGGTGCCGGGCTCCTCGACCACCAGACCGGGCTCCGCCGGGACCTCGGGGACGGGCTTCGGCTTCTTCCAGGGAGGGGTCAGATCGGCGGAGTACTGGCGCATTCGGATGACGATAGGAGAAGCGCGGCCCCCGGTGCCGCAGCGATTACCGCGACACGCCGAAACGCGCCGCCAGGGCGTCCCGCTGCGCCCGCACGAACCTCGCGTCCACCACCGCTCCGTGACCGGGCACGTACAGCGCGTCCTCGCCGCCCAGGTCGAGCAGCCGGTCCAGCGCGGCCGGCCAGTGCGACGGTACGGCGTCCGGGCCGGCCTGCGGTTCGCCCGACTCCTCGACCAGGTCGCCGCAGAAGACGACCTCCGGCGAGCCGGGGACCAGGACCGCGAGGTCGTGGGCGGTGTGGCCGGGGCCGACGTTCGCCAGCAGCACCTGTCGGTCGCCGCCCAGGTCGAGGGTCCACTCGCCGGAGACATGATGGCGGGGCGGGAGCAGGGAGGCCACGGCCTCCTCGGCCAGGCGCGCGTCCAGCCCTTCCCGTACCGCGTCCTCGCGCAGCTCCTCGCGCGCGTGCCGGGCGTCGAACAGGGCGTCCATGCCGACGGGGCCGTACACCTCCGCGCCCGTGAACGCCGCCGCCCCGAAGACATGGTCGAAGTGGGGGTGGGTGAGCGCGAGATGGGTCACACGCCGGCCGGCGAGCGCCTCCGCCTGCCTCCGCAGCCGCGCGCCCTCCACCAGGCTCGACCCCGCGTCGATCACCAGCGCCGTGCCGTCCCCGACGACCAGCCCCGCCGTGCAGTCCCAGCCCGGCAGCCGGCACCGCCCCACCCCGGCCGCGACCCGCTCCCATCCGAGCTCTTCCCAAGTCACCGTCATACGGCGACGCTAACCGTACGACCGCGTCAACAGGGGCCGACCTTGCCCCGGGTGTACCCCACAGCCGTACACTGGGCCGGGGAACGCTGGCACTCGAATGGACAGAGTGCCAGGCAAAGCGCCCAGGGGACGACTTTCTGGAGGTGTGCGCGATGCTGAGTGAACGACGGCTCCAGGTCCTGCGCGCCATCGTCCAGGACTATGTCGGCACCGAGGAGCCGGTCGGGTCGAAGGCCCTGACCGAGCGGCACAACCTCGGGGTCTCCCCGGCGACGGTCCGCAACGACATGGCGGTCCTGGAGGACGAGGGGTTCATCGCCCAGCCGCACACCAGTGCCGGGCGGATTCCGACCGACAAGGGCTACCGGCTGTTCGTCGACAAGCTCGCGGGCGTCAAGCCGATGACCGCGCCCGAGCGGCGGGCCATCCAGAACTTCCTCGACGGCGCCGTGGACCTCGATGACGTGGTGGCGCGGACCGTGCGGCTGCTCGCGCAGCTCACACGGCAGGTGGCCGTCGTCCAGTACCCCTCGCTGACCCGGTCCACCGTCCGGCACGTCGAGCTGCTCTCGCTCGCCCCCGCGCGCGTGATGCTCGTGCTGATCACGGACACCGGGCGGGTCGAGCAGCGGATGGTCGACTGCCCGGCGCCCGTCGGGGAGGCCTCGCTCGCGGACCTGCGGGCGCGGCTGAACAGCCGCGTCGCGGGTCGGCGGTTCACGGACGTCCCCCTCCTCGTGGAAGACCTGCCCGAGGGCTTCGACGTCGAGGACCGGGGTACGGTCTCGACGGTGCTCTCCACCCTTCTGGAGACACTCGTCGAGGAGAACGAGGAGCGGCTGATGATCGGCGGTACCGCCAATCTGACCCGCTTCGGACATGACTTCCCCCTCACCATCCGCCCCGTCCTGGAGGCGCTGGAGGAGCAGGTCGTGCTCCTCAAGTTGCTTGGTGAGGCGGGGGATTCGGGCATGACCGTACGCATCGGTCACGAGAACGCCTATGAGGGACTCAACTCCACTTCCGTGGTGTCGGTCGGCTACGGTTCGGGCGGCGAGGCAGTAGCCAAGCTCGGCGTGGTCGGACCGACCCGCATGGATTACCCGGGAACGATGGGAGCGGTACGCGCAGTGGCACGGTACGTCGGACAGATCCTGGCGGAGTCGTAAGTGGCCACGGACTACTACGCCGTTCTCGGCGTGCGCCGCGACGCGTCGCAGGAAGAGATCAAGAAGGCCTTCCGGCGGCTCGCGCGCGAGCTGCACCCGGACGTCAACCCGGATCCGAAGACCCAGGAGCGGTTCAAGGAGATCAACGCCGCTTACGAGGTGCTCTCGGACCCGCAGAAGAAGCAGGTCTACGACCTCGGCGGCGACCCCCTCTCGCAGGCGGGCGGCGCGGGAGCGGGCGGCTTCGGCGCGGGTGGCTTCGGGAACTTCTCGGACATCATGGACGCGTTCTTCGGTACGGCGTCGCAGCGGGGCCCGCGGTCGCGTACGCGGCGCGGCCAGGACGCGATGATCCGGCTGGAGATCGAGCTCGACGAGGCGGCCTTCGGCACGACGAAGGACATCCAGGTCGACACGGCGATCGTCTGCACCACCTGTAACGGTGAGGGCGCGGCGCCGGGGACCTCCGCCCAGACATGTGACATGTGTCGCGGTCGCGGTGAGGTCTCGCAGGTGACGCGGTCCTTCCTGGGCCAGGTCATGACCTCGCGTCCCTGCCCGCAGTGCCAGGGCTTCGGCACGGTCGTTCCGACGCCGTGCCCCGAGTGCGCGGGCGACGGCCGGGTGCGGTCCCGCCGTACGCTCACCGTCAAGATCCCGGCCGGTGTGGACAACGGCACGCGTATCCAGCTCGCGGGCGAGGGCGAGGTCGGCCCCGGCGGCGGCCCCGCCGGCGACCTGTACGTCGAGATCCACGAGCTGCCGCACAGCACCTTCCAGCGGCGCGGCGACGACCTGCACTGCACGGTCACCATTCCGATGACCGCGGCGTCCCTCGGCACCAAGGTGCCGCTGGAGACGCTGGACGGCATGGAGGAGGTCGACATCCGGCCCGGCACCCAGTCCGGCCAGTCGATCCCGCTGCACGGCCGGGGCGTCACGCATCTGCGCGGCGGCGGACGCGGTGACCTGATCGTCCACGTCGAGGTCCAGACCCCGACCAAGCTGGACCCCGAGCAGGAGCGCTTGCTGCGCGAGCTGGCCAAGCTGCGAGGCGAGGAGCGGCCGCAGGGGCAGTTCCAGCCTGGGCAGCAGGGGTTGTTCTCGCGGTTGAAGGATGCGTTCAACGGTCGCTGACGTGGGCTGGAGGTGGCTGCTGGGGGTCCGGGGGTCGT